>CAZQTM010000029.1:0-13207 GCA_964595855.1 uncultured Lachnospiraceae bacterium
TTTGCAATATTTGCTATATTAGGAATGTTGGGGGGGAAGAGAGGTACTTATTCTGTTATACTTTATGTGTTACTTGGAGCGATAGGACTTCCTGTTTTTTCTGGATTTAAAAGTGGATTTGGGGTTATACTGGGCACAACAGGTGGATATATAGTTGGCTTTATTTTATCCGGTTTGCTTTACTGGCTCTTTACCAATCTGATTGGGAAAAAGACATGGATGAGCTTTCTTTTCATGATAATAGGATTACTGATATGTTATGCATTTGGAACTGTATGGTTTATGTATGCTTATACGAAAAATACAGGAGCTGTTGGTGTATTAAGTGCACTTAGCTGGTGCGTATTTCCTTTTATTATACCGGATATCATTAAAATATTTCTTGCATTATTTATTTCAAAAAAGGTGAAAAGATATATCGCAGATTAAGAAAGAGCATGGCTCTTTCTTTTTTTTTCCTTTATTATGGATAGAATATGGAAAAAATTGATAATTTTTTAAACGAATACATAGTTATTATGTAGACAAAGGAAGAAATAATATCTATAATTTTAGTAACAATTAACGATTCTAAACTATAGAGAAAAGGTGAAACGACATGGACAAAAGAAATTTTCAGTATGCGGATCATACTACTGCAGCAGCACTTAGAAACAAGATCGTAATTCAGTGCTATTCTATTATGGTGGTTATAATAGTAATAGCGTATTTGATTGAAGTATTGAAGGGATCACGTTCTATTGGTAGTTTTGCATTGATCGCAATCGGGTGTATAGCAACAGTAGTTGCAGAGTTTATCACCTATTTAAAGAAACGAGATTCAAAATCAGTTCGATATATAATGGCAATTGGCTTCCCGGTTGTATATGCATATATCATGTTATCATCTGACACATGTTTGACATTTTGTTATATTCTTTTAATTCTTATCTTGTCACTTGCCTATTCAGATATTAAAATTACATCATACATATGTGGCATTTCCATTTTGGTCAATGTCATTTGGGTAATAAGAAATGCATTAGCAGGTAAATTAACTGGTATTGGTATTGCAGAAGCCGAAATAGTTGTAGCATGCATCATTCTCGCCAGCTTATTTGCAGTAAAGACAACAAAGTGTATACAGAAGATTAATGCAGACCGTTTTGATGGTATGGAAACTGAAAGTAAAAAAGTATCAGAACTGTTAAATAACACAATTAATTTATCGAAATCTATCATTGACAATGTTGAACAGGTATCCAATGAAATGACCAGATTGGATACATCTATATCTTTAACAAAGAGCTCAATGGAAGATGTCGTTGCCGGTGTTAATGAGACTACTGACAGTGTACAGACACAACAAATGAAAACTGAGGAAATTGGAAAGCATATAGAGGATGTTGCAAAGATTACAGACATCATTAATGAGAATGTTGGTACTGCAGAAAGTCTGGTATCAAATGGAAAAGATGTTATGGATAGCCTGATTAAACAGGTTGAAAATTCGGATGAAGTCAGTAAATTGGTAGCAGGTGAGATGGGGACTTTACGGGAAAATGCAAATAATATGCAGAATATTTTATCTCTAATCAATAGTGTTGCAAACAAAACAGGGCTTCTTGCACTGAATGCAAGTATTGAGGCGGCAAGGGCTGGAGAAGCAGGGAAGGGCTTTGCTGTAGTAGCAGGTGAGATATCTAATCTGGCAAATCAGACAAAAGAAGCAACAGGTAACATTAATAATTTGATTGGAAGCATTGAAACATCACTGGAACAGGTAGTAGCCAGTGTTGATAAGCTATTACAGAGTAATGAGATGCAGGGTGAGTATGTAGAAAAAACAGCACAGAATTTTGAACAGATACATGTCAACACTAATAGTATCTATGATCAGTCCAAGGGTCTTGCCGATATGGTATCAAAATTAGCAACTGCCAACCAGACCATTGTAGAAAGTATACAGAACATATCTGCTGTTTCTGAGGAAATGACTGCAAGAGCGAATGAAACACTTGAAAGCAGTCAGACAGATGCAGCAACTGTTAGTAAGGTTGTTAAGATTGTTAACAGCCTTAACGAAAATGCTGAGAGTATGAGAAGCAGTACAGAGATCAAATGAAAAAGAAAGAATAGTTAAGAGTAGATGATGAGAAAAGTAAATCTGATATGTCTAGGCATTCTAATGATAGGAATGCTATTCTCGGGATGTGGCTACGAGAAGGTACAGGAAAATACGCAGGTTGGATATGAGAAGATTGAAAACCATGAATTTGATAATGCCCTGGCAGCTTTTGACGTAGCTCAGGAGAAAAAAGAAAATCCTCGAATGATAGCAAGAGGAAAGGGAATTGCGAGTATAGGTCTTACAGACTATAAGAGTGCTGTCAGTTATTTCAAGGAGGCACTTTCCTATAGTGACGTATGGGTAGACGCATTAGATTATGATCTAAACTATTACATGGCATTGTCATATGAAAAAATGGGAGATTATAAGAATACGATAGATACATATTCTTCTATTATTGCACTATCGCCTAAGGATGGACTTGCCTATTGTAATAGAGGCAGTGCATATTTACTTTTAGGTGAACATGATTATGCAATCAAGGATTTTGATAAGGCATTGTCGCTTGATAAAGATAACTACGATTTAAGAATTGAAATTGCAGGGAAACTTTCTGAGGCATCTTATGAGTCTGATGGAAACAAGTATCTGAATGATCTTCTTAGTGAAGATAAGAAATTATCCGAATTTGATACAGGACGTATTTATTATTATATGAAAGATTATGAGAAGGCAAAGGTACATCTGGAGAAAGCAAGGGATAATGGAGATGCAGATACCATTCTTTTCCTTGGAAAGACATATGAGAAACTAGGTGATTTTAATTATGCAACCAGTGTTTATCAGAATTATCTGAATAAACATCAGGACTCGGCATTCATATATAACCAGTTGGGATTATGTAAAATTAATGCAAAAGATGCGCAGGGGGCAAGGGATGCTTTTAAAACAGCACAGGGGATTGAGAATAATGGAATGAATCAAGCATTAGAATTCAATGAGATTGTAGCAAATGAGTATCTGGGTGATTTTAAACAAGCAAGTGTTCTTATGATGGCTTATTGTAAAAAGTATCCGGATGATCAGGATGCTTTAAGAGAAAATATTTTTTTAAAGACCAGATAATATACGAAATAGTAAGAATAACTAAAAGCACAAGATATTACGTTAACTAATTTTTATAACGCTATATCTTGTGCTTTTTCGTTGACTTTTTCTAGTGCCAATGGTATGATTTTATAAATGGTAAATTGTTAATTTTTTCCGATTATTTACCAAGGAGAATACGCAAGAGGATTGGGGGATATGTATGTTTCAGGTTATTAAGAGAAATGGAGAAGAGGCAGATTTTACTTTAACAAAGATCAGTGATGCAGTAATGAAGGCATTCCGAGCTACGGATGCTCAGTACAATAATGATATTATTGATTTGCTGTCTCTGCGTGTCACTGCTGATTTCCAGGAGAAGGTAAAGGATGGCACAATTCATGTTGAGGATATTCAGGATAGTGTTGAGAAAATATTGGAACAGGCAGGTTATACTGAAGTAGCCAAAGCCTATATTCTGTATCGTAAACAACGTGAAAAATTAAGAACCATGACATCAACGATCCTCGATTATAAAGATGTGGTTAATAGCTATGTAAAAGTAGAAGATTGGAGAGTTAAAGAGAATTCTACTGTTACTTATTCCGTAGGTGGGCTTATTTTAAGCAATTCTGGAGCTGTTACTGCAAATTACTGGTTATCTGAAATTTATGATGACGAGATTGCACAGGCACATCGTAATGCTGATATCCATATTCATGATTTATCCATGCTGACAGGTTACTGCGCAGGATGGTCCTTAAAGCAGCTGATTAAGGAAGGATTAGGTGGTATTACTGGAAAGATTACATCTGCACCTGCTGCTCATTTATCAGTTCTTTGTAACCAAATGGTTAACTTCTTAGGTATTATGCAGAATGAATGGGCAGGAGCACAGGCATTTTCTTCTTTTGATACTTATCTGGCACCGTTTGTTAAGGCTGACAATCTTACATATAAAGAAGTTAAAAAATGCATAGAAGCCTTTATTTATGGTGTAAATACTCCAAGCCGCTGGGGAACACAGGCACCTTTCTCAAATATCACTCTGGATTGGACGGTTCCTTCGGATTTAGCAGAACTGACGGCCCTTGTAGGCGGGAAAGAAATGGATTTCTGCTACAAGGATTGCAAAAAAGAAATGGATATGGTGAATAAAGCATTCATAGAGACAATGATTGAAGGGGATGCTAATGGAAGAGGATTTCAGTACCCAATTCCTACATATTCCATCACAAAGGATTTCGACTGGTCAGATACTGAGAATAATAGAATGCTATTTGAAATGACTTCCAAATATGGTACTCCATATTTTTCAAACTTTATTAATTCAGACATGGAACCAAGCGATGTTCGTTCCATGTGTTGTCGACTTCGACTTGATTTGCGTGAACTTCGAAAAAAAACGGGTGGATTTTTTGGCTCTGGTGAGAGTACCGGAAGTGTTGGTGTGGTAACCATCAATATGCCAAGAATAGCATATCTTTCTGTAAATAAGGATGATTTTTATAAACGCCTGAATAAAATGATGGATATTGCAGCACGCTCTTTAAAGATAAAACGTGGAGTCATAACAAAATTATTAAATGAAGGATTATACCCATATACAAGGAGATATCTCGGCAGCTTTGATAACCATTTTTCTACCATTGGACTAATTGGAATGAATGAAGTGGGACTGAATGCAAACTGGTTAAGAGCGGATATGATAGATAATAAAACCCAGGAATTTACGAAAGAAGTTTTAAATCATATGCGTAATCGCCTGTCAGATTATCAGGAGCAGTATGGTGATTTATATAATCTCGAAGCTACTCCGGCTGAGAGTACAACATACAGACTGGCAAAACATGATAAAAAGAACTGGCCTGCAATAAAAACAGCTGGAAAACTGGGAGATACACCATATTATACGAATTCATCTCACTTACCGGTAGATTTCACAACGGATATCTTTGATGCACTTGACATTCAGGATGAATTACAGACATTATATACTTCAGGAACAGTGTTCCATGCATTTTTAGGTGAAAAGTTACCTGACTGGAAGGCAGCAGCAAATCTTGTTAAGACGATTTCTGATAATTACAAACTTCCCTACTATACATTGTCACCTACCTATTCCATCTGTAAGGAACATGGTTATCTGAGTGGAGAACAGAAAGTTTGCCCAAAATGTGGAGCAGTTACGGAAGTTTACAGCAGAATAACTGGATACTACAGACCGGTACAGAACTGGAATGATGGTAAATTACAGGAATATGCAAATAGAACTGAGTATGATATCGATCATTCTACATTGAAAAGACCTGTCAATACCGTAGTAACGTTATCTAATTACGATTCCGATGTTTCTGTAGATGTAGAAACTCCTGAGGATGTAAAGTATTTATTTACTACAAAAACCTGTCCTAACTGCAAACTTGCAAAAGAATATTTAAAGAATGAGAAATATGCATTAATAGATGCACAAGAAAATATGGAGCTGGCTTCTAAATATGGAGTTATGCAGGCACCAACACTTGTTGTTGTGAATGGTGATCATTACACAAAATATGTAAATGCATCTAACATCAAAAAGTTTGCATCTATGAGTTCCATGCAGATAAAATAAATAATTTAGTGAGGAATATTACATGATAAATAAACTGGTAGCAAACATAAAAAAAACGCAGGCACCAATCGTTGTAGGATTAGATCCTACATTAAAGATGATTCCAAATCAGATTAAGAAAAAGGCTTTCTCAGAATTTGGCGAGAACTTAGAGGGTGCAGGAGAAGCAGTATGGCAGTATAATAAGGCAATCATAGATGCTGTATATGATTTGATACCAGCAGTAAAACCACAGATAGCAATGTATGAACAATTTGGAATACCGGGACTTGTGGCATTTAAAAGGACCGTTGATTATTGTAAAGAGAAGGAACTTGTGGTGATTGGAGATATCAAACGTGGTGATATTGGCTCCACTTCTCAGGCATATGCTGTCGGACATCTGGGAAAAATTCAGATAGGAAGTCAGCTTTGTGAGGCTTTTAATGAAGACTTTGCAACTGTAAATCCATATTTAGGTTCGGATGGAATAAGACCATTTATGGATGTGTGCAAAGAAGAGAAGAAGGGATTATTTATACTTGTAAAGACATCAAATCCAAGCAGCGGTGAATTTCAGGATCAACTGATTGGGGATAAGCCACTATATCAAATAGTTGGTGAAAAGGTGGCCCAGTGGGCTGATGAATTAATGGGTAATGAATATAGCTATATTGGAGCAGTTGTTGGAGCTACTTACCCAAAGATTGGCCAGGTGCTACGTGAAGTTATGCCAAAGAGCTACATTTTGGTGCCTGGTTATGGTGCACAGGGTGGAAAAGGAAAAGACTTAGTACACTTCTTTAATAAGGATGGACTTGGTGCTATTGTAAATTCATCAAGAGGAATAATTGCTGCATATCAGCAGGATAAATATGCAACTTTTACAGAAAATGGTTTTGCAGATGCCGCCAGAGCGGCAGTTATGGATATGAAGCTTGACATTAAAGAAGCTTTGGAGACAAGATAATAGTAAGGAGAATACATTTGGAACAGTATAAACAGGACTTTATTCAATTTATGGTGGACAGTAACGTATTAAAATTTGGTGATTTTACACTGAAAAGCGGGAGAAAATCTCCTTTTTTCATGAATGCAGGCTCCTATGTAACAGGAATGCAGTTGTCAAAGCTTGGAGAGTTTTACGCAAAGGCAATACATGATTGCTATGGTGATGACTTTGATGTTTTGTTTGGACCAGCCTATAAAGGAATACCTCTATCAGTGGCAACAACAATTGCATTTAGTCATTTGTATGGAAAAGAAATCAGATACTGTTCTAATAGGAAAGAAATAAAAGATCATGGGGATGCAGGTATTCTCTTAGGAAGTCCCATAAAGGATGGGGACAAAGTAGTTATTATTGAGGATGTTACCACATCTGGAAAATCAATGGAAGAAACAGTGCCAATTGTGAAAGCTCAGGGAGATGTAACAATTATAGGTTTAATGGTTTCGTTAAACAGGCAGGAAAAAGGAAAAGGAAATCAGTCTGCACTAGATGAAATAAAGGGCCTGTATGGATTTGAGACAAATTCCATAGTTACCATGCAGGAAGTGGTATCCTGTCTTTATCAAAAGGAATATAAAGGAAGAATCTTAATTGACGATACTATGAAACATAAGATTGATGAGTATTACAGGGAGTATGGAGTTAATTAGAAAGGAGAACGTGAATGGAAGAAAAAACATATAAGACAATGAACGGAGCGGGAGCTCTGAATATTGTTTTAGGGGTAATAGGACTAGTTGCAGGTATAGCAGGCGGGATATTACTTATTATTAGTGGGGCAAAGCTATTAACAGGGAAAACAAAAATATTATTTTAAAGATAGTGGGCATTTCCATAGTTTTGGGGATGTCCATTTAGGCTTTGAGGAGGTCTTACATGAGTCGAAAGTTTATTTATACCAATAAGGATCATCCACCCAAGGCAATAATGTCTACCATATTAGGATTTATTAGCATGATATCTCTGGTCTATGCTGTGTATTTCACGTTCGCCAACATGGGAACTGCACTTCCAAGATATGGTGCCACGGGATTACTGATTACGATACTATCTTTTGTTGGTTTGATCTTAGGTATATTGTCAAAATCGGAACCGGACCGGTTCTATTTATTTTCTTATGTTGGAATTATTGTTAATATTCTGGTATTGACCGGAGTAAGTTTTGTATTATTTGCAGGAGCATATGGATTATGATGGAAGAACGTTTGGAATTGTCCATACAAAGGATTAGAGAGATAGAAAATCAAAATGAAGTTTCAGAAGAATATCAAGATTATTTTAATCAGGTATCAAGGTTCTTAATCTTAATATTTGAGACCTATCAAAAATCATTGGTTAAGGAGCTCTTTCTTACAACCTTAGAGGAAAAACAGAAAATCAATCAAGAATTGTATCGTGAATTAATACAAGAGAATTATGAATCAAGTTATTTAAATCCTACCTATGCAGTTAAAAAATTAGGACAGGATTATGGACAGATTATGTCAGCTGTTTATGCACAGTTGTTTTCTTTAATTCCTTTTGCTTTTGAATGTAATTTATTTCAGATTGTCATTCACTATGAATTTTTTCTTGAAATATTTTTTATGTTTGTTACGGCTTTTGAAGAGGATGAATCAATTCCGAAATATGAATTCATAAAAGAAACATATTCCTCCTTTTCATTTGATTATCTGGATGATTTCATGAAGGAGAATGTGAGAAACCTTTTTACGACAGATAATAAATTTGCATTGGATATTGTAAATTGTTGTGACTTAAAAAATGTTGAGTATTTATATTACTATGGTGAGTATATCTCTAAAAATGAGATTGATATGACAAGATTTATGGCAGAATTATCTCAGGAAAAAATAGATTTAATCGCCAATACTTTTACAGAAGGATACCGTTTGGGGTTTCTTGCAACAGGTAAAGATATAACGATTAAAAAGACAGTTACAATACGCTATTTTTTAGGATTTGAAAGAGTTGTAAAGGCTGCCATATCGAACTTTGAGAAAATGGGTTTGAAAACAATTTTAATGCGTTCGCAGCCTAGCTTTATTATGGGTAGAAGCCTTGCAAAAAACGGATATTATTCAACAATATTAAATAAACAGTTTGAATGTGACCATGAGTATGATAAGGTTCTTTATTTTAACAGTAAATATATTACAAGAAAAATTGAGGCTTATAAGGCAGCATTACAATATTATAGTAAAGAAGCAGCTTTATATGGGGGACCGGCAGTAATCGAATCCTTTGGAGAGAATCCTTTTTCTCCGTTAAGTAAAAAGGAGAACATCAGGCCATCCATCACAGAACAAAGATTATTTGTTGAATATTCGTCCAAAGCCGGCGAACTATTAAATCAGTATGTTAAGGGAGAGGAAAGAAGTTTTACTATTATAGCCTTTCCAATCCCTGAAATTGGTAACAACTTCTGTGACATTTTCGAGGAAGTAATTCGTATTAATACGTTGGATTATCAAAAGTACCTGGATATACAGCAAACACTAATAGACACCCTTGATAAAGCTAAGTATATTAGAGTAAAGGGAAGAGAAAAAAATTGTACGGATTTACAAGTTTCACTACACACGTTATTAAATCCGGAAAAAGAAACAATATTTGAAAATTGTGTTGCAGATGTCAATATTCCGGTTGGTGAAGTTTTTACTTCACCAAGATTACAGGGTACAAATGGGATTCTAAATGTATCAGAAGTCTTTCTTAATGGATTACAGTATAAAAATCTAACGATTCAATTTAAAGACGGAATGATTACAGATTATACATGTTCCAATTTTGATAATGATAATGAGGGTAAGGAATACATCAAGGATCATATCTTACATCAACATGACACACTTCCAATGGGAGAATTTGCGATTGGGACGAATACCGTAGCATATATGGTTTCCAAACGATATAAGATTGCAGATGTAATGCCAATACTTATTGCAGAAAAAACTGGACCTCACTTTGCTGTTGGAGATACCTGTTATTCTCATGAAGAGGATATTATGACCTATAATCCAGATGGAAAGGCAATCGTAGCAAGACAAAATGATATCTCTGCACTTCGTACGACAGATATTACCAAGGCATATTTTAACTGTCATACGGATATTACAATACCATATGATGAATTAGGAGAATTAACGGCTGTTGGAAATGATGGTACAGAGTATGTCATTATACAAAATGGAAGGTTTGTTCTAAATGGGATTGAAGAATTGAATAAGCCCTTTGACGAATAGTCTAAAGTTTAGTAATATACTAACGGAGGATTCTATATTTTTTGACACAAAAGGTAGTTATTCGAGAGGAGATTATGAAGATGCCACAGGTAGGGATTGTAATGGGCAGTGATTCGGACATGCCAATTATGGCAAAAGCTGCAGATGTATTAGAAGAATTAGGTATTTCATACGAAATGAATATTATTTCTGCACACAGGGAACCCGATATATTTTTTGATTATGCTAAAAATGCAGAAAAAAAGGGTTATAAGGTTATTATTGCAGGCGCTGGTATGGCAGCACATCTGCCCGGAATGTGTGCGGCTATTTTTCCAATGCCCGTTATTGGTATTCCAATGCATACAACATCTCTTGGGGGAAGAGATTCTCTTTATTCAATCGTTCAGATGCCATCCGGAATTCCTGTTGCAACGGTAGCAATCAATGGTGGTGCAAATGCCGGATTGTTAGCTGCAAAAATTCTGGCAACTTCGGATAAAGATCTGTTAGCAAAATTAAAGGATTACTCTGAAGGATTAAAACAATCAGTTATACAAAAAGATATTAAATTACAGGAAACGGGATATCATAATTACACAAAATAAATAGTAAGAAAGATGACGGAGGATGTAAGTGATGGATTACAAAAACGCAGGAGTAGATATTGAAGCCGGCTACAAATCAGTGGAGTTAATGAAGAAATATGTGAAAGAGACAATGCGTCCAGAAGTACTTGGGGGAATTGGTGGTTTTTCAGGTGCCTTCTCAATGGAAAAATTTAAAGGCATGGAAAAACCTACGTTAGTATCCGGTACAGATGGAGTTGGTACAAAATTGAAACTGGCTTTTTTATTGGATCAACATGATACAGTTGGAATTGACTGTGTGGCTATGTGTGTAAACGATATCGCCTGTGCTGGAGGAGAACCATTATTCTTTCTCGATTATATAGCATGTGGAAAAAACTATCCCGAGAAAATCGCAACAATCGTTAAGGGTGTAGCAGATGGATGCCTACAATCAGGTGCCGCTCTGATCGGCGGAGAAACAGCTGAGATGCCAGGATTTTATCCAGAGAATGAGTATGATATGGCAGGATTTGCCGTTGGCGTAGTAGACGAAAAAGATTTGATAACAGGTAAAGATTTGAAGGAATCAGATGTTTTAATTGGAATTACTTCAAGTGGAGTTCATAGTAACGGGTTTTCATTAGTTCGAAAAGTATTTACTATGACAAAAGAAAGTCTTGAAACATATTATGAAGAACTCCAAATGACATTGGGAGAGGCCTTAATTAAACCTACAAAGATATATGTAAAAGCATTAAAAAGTATTAAGAATGCTGGCATTAAAGTAAAAGCGTGCAGTCATATTACAGGCGGTGGCTTCTATGAAAATGTTCCAAGAATGCTTCCTGAAGGAATGCATGCAAACATTAAAAAGGATAGTTATGAAGTTCCTGCAATCTTCCGATTAATGCAGAAAAAAGGCAATCTGGACGAGAAAATGATGTATAATACTTATAATATGGGAATCGGTATGATTGTTGCTGTTGATAAGAAAGATGTAGATGCTACTATGGAAGCAATAAAGAGTGCAAATGAGACTCCTTACGTAATTGGTGAGATTGTATCTGGTGAAAAAGGAGTAACACTATGTTAAATATCGTAGTATGTGTGTCTGGTGGAGGAACAAATCTTCAGGCTATCATAGATGGTATTCATGATAAGACGATTACCAATACGAGAATAATTGGTGTAATCAGTAATAAGAAAGATGCATATGCTTTGGAACGTGCAAAAAAGAATGATATTGAAGGCTATTGCATCTCACCGAAGGATTATGAGAACAGAGATATTTTCAATCAGGCTCTGTTTCATAAAATAGAAGAGATGAATCCGGATTTAATTGTATTAGCAGGTTATCTTGTTACGATACCAAAGATTGTTGTGGAATCATATAAGAACCGCATTATCAATATCCACCCATCTCTGATACCATCATTTTGTGGTGTGGGATATTATGGACTTAAAGTGCATGAAGCAGTACTAAATCGTGGAGCAAAAGTGACAGGAGCAACTGTTCATTTTGTTGATGAAGGAACAGATACCGGACCAATTATATTGCAGAAGGCAGTCGAAGTTAGGTCATCGGATACCCCAGAGGATTTACAGATAAGGGTTATGCAGGAAGCGGAATGGATTATTTTACCCAAAGCAATTGATTTAATTGCAAATGATAAAATAGGAATTAAGGATGGAATAGTTACTTGCTTGTAGTTAATTAGTGACTGTATTCAGGAGGATAAAAATGAAATTATTAATTGTTGGCGGGGGCGGTCGTGAGCATGCTATTGCAACGTCTGCAATAAAGAGCAAACGAGCCACAAAAATTTATTGCGCACCTGGAAATGCAGGAATAGCCGAGGTTGCAGAGTGTTTACCAATCGGTGCTATGGAATTTGATAAGCTGGTGGATTTTGCTAAAAAGGAAGAGATTGATTTTGTAATTGTTGGTATGGATGATCCTTTAGTCGGTGGCCTGGTGGACAGGATGGAAGAAGCTGGCATCAGAACATTTGGACCGAGAAAAAATGCAGCCATTTTAGAGGGTAGTAAAGCTTTTTCTAAGGATCTGATGAAAAAATATAATATTCCTTCTGCTGCATATGAAAATTTTGATTCGGCTGAAGCTGCATTAGTTTATTTGGAGCATGCAAAGTTTCCGCTTGTACTAAAAGCAGATGGACTTGCTCTTGGTAAAGGAGTTTTAATCTGTAATACGAAGGAAGAAGCAAGAGAAGGTGTTAAGTCCATAATGCTGGATAAGCAATTTGGAAATGCTGGGAATCGCATGGTTATTGAGGAGTTCATGACGGGACGTGAAGTCTCGGTTCTATCCTTTGTTGATGGAAAAACAATTAAAATCATGACATCTGCTCAGGATCATAAAAGAGCTCAGGATGGCGATAAAGGTCTTAATACTGGTGGCATGGGTACTTTTTCACCCAGTCCCTTTTATACAGAGGAAGTGGATGCGTTTTGTAAAAAATATGTATATCAGAAAACAGTTGATGCCATGGAAAAGGAAGGAAGAACCTTCAAAGGTATCATATTCTTTGGTTTGATGTTAACAAAAGATGGTCCAAAAGTATTGGAATACAATGCTAGATTTGGAGATCCGGAAGCACAGGTTGTACTGCCAAGAATGAAAAACGATATATTGGATGTTATGGAAGC
>CAZQTM010000029.1:13307-15222 GCA_964595855.1 uncultured Lachnospiraceae bacterium
AAATGTAAAGTATGTGGTGGGATTATGGTTTTTAAGGGACTTGGCGAGTATGTGTGTGAAAAATGCGGGGAACGGGAATTCGATGATTATGGTAAAGTGAGAAACTATATTGATACACATAGGGGTGCAACTGCTATAGAGATAGAGAAAGCTACAGGTGTTTCGCAAAAAGCAATTCGCTCTCTACTACGAGAGGAAAGAATAGAAGTTGCTAAAGATTCAAAAATATTTATAAGATGTGAGCGTTGTGGTACAAATATACTTTCTGGCCGATATTGTGAGAAATGTGCAAAATTATTACAAGGAATGTCAGAACAAAAAACAGTTAGAAAGAATAATCTAAGTGGATACGCAAGTGCAGATCCAATGGATGATGGAGAAATCCGATTTAAGAGGACGAGATAACGAAAGGAAAAATGGAGGTTATGATGAAGTTACATGGAAATAAAAGTAGGATTACTTTTGTTAAGTTACTAATGATTACATGCTTCTTGATTATAGGAACTTTTGTGCTTGATGGAACGTCATTGCAGGTCCATGCACAGGGAACCGCAACGGTTGCTGCAGCAAGCGGTAAAATAAGAGAGTCAGCGGATACATCTAGCGGTGTTATGGCAAGTGTTAAGCAGAATGATAAACTTGACATTACTGCCCAGACAACATCCGGGGATGGATATACATGGTATAAAGTATATGTGGATGGCTCAAAACAGGGCTATATTCGTGCAGATCTGGTTAATAATGTTGAAGGCTCCATTCCCAAAGAGTCAGCTGACGCTGCTAAAAGCTCCGATTCTGATGATGAATCAAAACAGTCTGATCAAAATCAGATTACATCAGTAGGCAGTGGTAATAAAAAAGCAGAAAGTACGGCTGATGATAATGTTCAAAGTGAACCAAGTGAACCAGTATCTGTTTCTCCTTCAACCGTTACAGCTGCAAAAGTTGTTGGTTCTACTGTAAGGGTAAGAGAAACACCTTCCACAAACGGTAAAGTCAAAGGGAGTGCAAAAGTAGATACTGAGGTTACTGTTTCTGGTGAAACAACGGATGCAGACGGTAAAACATGGTATCAGGTTAGTTATAATTCGGATGACAGCACCATTAATGGTTTTATTCGTTCTGATTTTCTTGAAGTTACGCAGACTGCTGAGCCTACTACAGAAGAAGCAGAAACCGAAACAGAAGCACCCACAGAGGAAGTTCCAGAAAATAATGACTATGCATTGAAGTATGAAGAAAATGATGAAGGTACTATGGAATGGTTTTTGTATGATAACCTGAAGGGAACCAAACAGAGTATTAATAATATTTATGAAATTGTGAAACAAAGCCAGGATTCAGAGGCTAGTGACAATGATCAAATGAGTAAGATGAAAATTATACTTATAGTAATGGCAGCCGTTATTCTACTTTTAGTAATCGGAATTACCATACTTTTATTTAAAGTAAGAGATACTTACGATGCTTATGATGATGAAGATGAGGATGACGAGGAAGAGGAAGAAGAAATTGTTCCAGTAAGACGGAAAAAGCCATCAAAGAAGTCATCGCGTAAACAAAGTCGAAGAAAGCATTATGAAGAAGATGATGATGAAGATGACGAAGACGACGAAGATGAAGAGGATGAAGATGACGACGAAGAGGATGAAGAGGATGAAGAAGAGGTAATAAGGCCAGCGAAAAAGAATGGTAAAGCTTCTCAGAATGGTAAAGCTTCTCATAATAACAAATCTTCTGATGCTAATTGGCAGTCCAAGAATTTTTTGGATGTTGATGATGACATGGAGTTTGAATTCCTTGATATAAAATAGAGCATAATAGAACTACTTCTGTTGTATGACAGAGGTAGTTTTTTCTTATTGTGTTACCGCTGTTTCTATTGACACAATGTGGTTGCTGTTATATTATTTGT
>CAZQTM010000030.1:0-14874 GCA_964595855.1 uncultured Lachnospiraceae bacterium
TTATAGTATAGATGGTGGAAATTCCTATTCACCATTACAAAAGTGGGATACCTCATCATCTTCTTTGTGTTTTAAACTGCCAGTACCGAAGGAAAAGGATGAAACAGTATCGTGTCGTGTCTATAATTTATATGATCTTTATAAAAATACAAATAACTTAGAGATCCCAAAGATAGAAGAAACGATGGAAACAGAAACTATAACAGAGACGGAAACCGAAACGGATTCGACAGAATTAATTTCTTCATCAGATGAAGAATTATCTACCTCTGATGATAACTTTGTTAAAACCATTCATATGTCATCAGAGAAACATAATGATAATTTTATGAATGCAAATATTATATTTATTACTATAATTGTTTTTTCTGTCATTTTCCTGCTTTTTAGTCTTTTATACTTTATTCGTTTATCTAAAAGAAAGAAAAAGAGAAAAGAAAAAAATACAAAGCACAGGTAATTGCTGTCTGAATGACCTTATGCATTATATATTCCATTATGTTAAGCTGAGTGTTTTTTATCATACTAAAAGTCTGAGCTATACATGATAAACCACCAAAAGGAAGGATAATATATACAAATGGATATAACGAGACGGCTCCATTTAATTGCATAATTCCCCCTGATATTTCTAATAGACATCCTATCATTTTTTGTAACACCGTTGGAATATGAAAAAAATAAAAATTCGGAATAATATTGAGAAGATTAAAGAGTATCATGTATGCACCAAGCCTTGTTATAGAATCAATGCTTTTCGTGATAGATTCATCTAACGTCATAAATAAAGTTGTTTCACGTTTCTTTTCACTTATTTGGACTACTTTAGGAATAACAATGCTTCGATAAACGGTATAACGTAGAATAAGTCCATATAAACAGGGTATCAGATACATTATCATAAGGCTTAAAACAATGTTCTTAGTCGGGCATTGTAGACATACAAAACTGATAAAATAAATGGGACCAATATTATTTGTAAATGACAGGAGTAAAGCTCCTTCTTTTTTTGAAATTTTGCCAAGAGAAATACTATCAGCTATCACATTAGCTCCCATAGGGAAACCGCAGAAGAAACCCATTATTATGATATAAATACAATCGTATGATAAAGAAAATAATCTTCCTATTAGAGGATAAAATAACTTTGCTAATTTTGTGGAATACCCGGTTCTGATTAAGATTCCAGAAATGATCATAAATGGAAATAATGTAGGTATCATTTTTTCAAACCAGATCATTAGACCAACCGATGAATAATAAACCGAAGTCTTAGCATCAATTAACATTAAAAGAATAATGATAGAAAAGCCCATAATAATAGAACATGTTTTTATTTTATTTTTCAAAATCATTCCTCAATTGTTACTTTTCATGTATACTAAATTCTATGGAAGAAATTAAATAACATGCTATTAGAAATAGGGCTTTTATGATTAGATTAGATAAATATTTGTGCGATATGAATATCGGGACAAGAAGTAATGTGAAGCAGCTGATTAAAAAAGGAAATATTACTGTGAATGATACCATTATTAAAAATAATGATTTTAAAGTATCAGAGACTGATAAAATTTGCGTGAATGGTCGTAACATAACCTACCAAAAATATTTTTATTATATGTTGAATAAACCAGCAGGATATGTAAGCGCCACAGTTGATCCCAAAGAAACAACTGTTATGACTCTTTTAAAAGAATATAATAGACCTGATTTATTTCCTGTCGGAAGATTAGATAAGGACACAGAAGGATTATTATTATTATCAAATGATGGTATGCTTGCACACGATTTATTGTCACCTAAAAAACACATATCCAAAAATTATTTTGCTATCTTAAAAGAACCAATTCATGATGAACAAATTGTACAGTTAGAATCGGGTGTTGATATTGGTGAAAAAAAAATAACATTGCCAGCTATAATAGAAAAACTTGATGAGACCTCACTAAACATCTCTATTACGGAAGGAAAATTTCATCAAATTAAGAGAATGTTTGAAGCAGTTTCCAATAAAGTTATCTATTTAAAGCGAATTTCTATGGGAAAAATTATGCTAGATGAACGACTGTCACCAGGTGAATTTCGCCCATTAACCGAAGAAGAGATAACATTACTAAAAACATATGTGAAAAGAGAAGATTAATGTTAGAAAATATCAACGCTGTAATATTTGATTTAGATGGAACACTCGTAGATTCCATGTGGCTTTGGAAAGAAATAGATATTGAATACTTTGCAAAATTTGGTAAAACACTTCCGGATACTCTCCAATCCGAGATTGAAGGAATGAGTTTTACAGAAACAGCTCACTATATAAAAAATAAATTTCATTTTTCGGATACAATCGAACAAATGAAGAATACTTGGAATGAGATGGCGATTCACAAATATCGTTATGAGGTTCCATTAAAAGATGGAATACCGGAATTCTTAGCATATTGTAAAAAGAACAAGATAAAGCTTGCTATTGCAACAAGTAATTCTCGAGAACTTGTAGATGCGGTAGGGAATGCACATCATTTTGATTTATATTTTGATTGTATCATGACAGCATGTGAAGTGGAAAAAGGGAAGCCTTCTCCAGATATATATCTTGCAGTTGCAAAACTATTAGAAGTACCAACAAAAAACTGTCTTGTTTTCGAGGATATTATACCCGGTATATTAGCTGGTAAAAATGCCGGTATGAAAGTTTGTGCTGTTGAAGATGAATATTCGATAGAGCAGACCGATGAAAAGGTAAGACTTGCTGACTACTATATTAAAGATTATTTTGATTTATTATTATCATAAGAATGGGAGACTAATTTTGACTAACGGATTTTTACCTATTACAAAAGATGAATATTTAGCAGAAGGAATCAAACAATTAGATTTTGTTTACGTTATTGGTGATGCCTATGTTGATCATCCATCCTTTGGCCCTGCTATCATTAGCAGAATTTTAGAGACAAATGGATATCATGTTGGTATTATCTCTCAACCTGACTGGAAAGATGACAATAGCATTACCATCCTCGGACAACCTCGTCTTGGATTTTTAGTATCTTCTGGTAATATGGACTCAATGGTAAACCATTATTATGTTAGCAAAAAACATCGTACTACGGATGCTTATACCCCGGGAGGCGAACCTTATAAGCGTCCTGACCATGCAACAGTTGTCTATAGCAATTTAATTCGTAAAACATATAAAAATACACCAATTATAATTGGTGGGATTGAAGCTAGCCTAAGAAGACTTGCTCATTATGATTATTGGACAAATTCATTTAAACGTTCCATTCTTTTAGATAGTCAGGCTGATTTGATTTCTTACGGAATGGGCGAAAAATCCGTTTTAGAAATAGCTGATGCGTTAAATAGCGGTATCAATATATCAGACATTACTTTTATCAAAGGAACGGTATACAAAACAAAGAAGAAAGAAAATATATATGATTATATTTCACTTCCCGATTTTGACTCAATGAAACAGGATAGCATTAATTATGCAAGGAGTTTTGCTATTCAGAATGAGAATACAGATGCCATTACAGCAAAAACATTAGTAGAAGAATATACAGGTCAGCAGTTTGTTGTACAAAATCCACCACAGCCACCATTAACAATTGAGGAAATGGATGCTGTATATGACCTTCCTTATATGAGAACATACCATCCTACCTATGAGGCACAGGGAGGAGTACCTGCTATTAGTGAAATTAAATTTTCACTAATCAGTAATAGGGGATGTTTTGGTGGATGTAATTTTTGCGCACTAACCTACCATCAGGGAAGAACGATACAGGTAAGAAGCCATGAATCAATTGTAAAAGAAGCAAAAAAAATAATTGAGGAGCCTGATTTTAAAGGATATATTCATGACGTTGGGGGACCAACTGCAAACTTTAGACATCCATCCTGTGAGAAACAGTTGTCAAAGGGTGTATGTAAAAATCGTCAGTGTCTGGTTCCAACACCATGTAAGAATCTTACTGTTGATCATTCTGACTATCTTGCACTATTACGTGAATTACGTGTTCTTCCAAAGGTAAAAAAAGTATTTGTTCGTTCCGGTATTCGTTTTGATTATCTGTTAGAAGATAAGGATGATACTTTTTTTAGAGAATTAATTCAGTATCATGTCAGTGGTCAATTAAAGGTTGCGCCTGAGCACATATGTGATGCAGTTCTAACAAAAATGGGAAAACCAACCAATAAAGTTTATGAAGAATTTCGCAGTAAATATAAGAAGATAAATGATAAACTTGGATTAAAACAATTCCTGGTTCCATACTTAATGTCTTCACATCCCGGTTCCACATTAAAAGAAGCAATTGCACTAGCTGAGTACTTAAGAGACTTATCCTATATGCCGGAACAGGTACAGGATTTTTACCCTACTCCTTCAACAGTATCAACTGTAATGTATTATACGGGTATTGATCCACTTACGATGAAACCTGTTTATGTATGTAAAAATCCTCATGAAAAAGCTATGCAACGTGCTTTGATACAATACCGTAATCCAAAGAATTATGAACTTGTAGTGGAAGCTTTAAAAAAAGAAGGAAGAGAAGATCTGATTGGCTTTTCAAAGGAATGTTTGATTCGCCCGAGAAACAATATCTATTTCAATAAAGGTACTTCTCAAAATGGAAATGATAAGGGCAAGAATACAATAAAAAAAGGAACTGAAGAAAAATCAAAAACAACTAAAAAAAGAACAATACGAAACGTCCACAAAAAGAAGTAGGATATTTATCGATTTTTATATAAGAGGAGTCAGCATGAATAAGTTTACAAAAGGAAATGAATTATATTTAGCCAGAGAAAAGAAAATTGAAATTCTAAAAACAATTATGTGTTTCGGCTTATCTTTAGCACTTTTTATAATTGGATATATCACAACAAAGACGAAGGGAAATCTTTTAACTGTAGTAGCCGTGTTAGGATGTCTTCCTGCCAGTAAATGTGCAGTTAGTATGATTATGCACCTGAAAATTAAAGACTGTTCTGAACAATTAAAAGAACAGTTATTATTACATACCGGTAATCTGAATGGTTATTTTAATTTATATTTTACAAGCTATAATATAAATTATCCTACAAGCCATCTTGTTATTACTTCAAACTCAATTCTGGCTTATAGTGAATCAAATAAGATAATTCCAAATGAATTTGAAAATCACATTCAGAATTTACTAAAAAAAGATGGGATATCAGACATATCTGTTAAATTATTTACTGACTTTCCCAAATATTTATTACGACTAGATGAATTAAATAATGGAACAATAAACTTAAAAGAAAACAGTAAAGTTAAAAATCTATTATTTTCAACATCATTATAAGAAATATAGCCACCTGAGGTGAACATATGCAGGAAATCATTATTAAAAAGAATGATAGCGGTCAACGAGTCGATAAATTTTTAAAACGATATCTTCCTAATGCTGGTACTAGTTTCATATATAAGATGATGCGAAAAAAAAACATAATCTTAAACAAACAAAAAGTTCAAGGTAATGAAATAATAAAGGAAAATGATTGTATACAAATTTTCTTTAGTGATGATACCATCGATAAATTTAGAAACAGTAATCAGGCTGAGGCAGATGCATTTCTAATTGAATATGGAAAAGCATATAAAAAGCTGAATGGAATTGAAATCATTTATGAAAATGATGATGTCCTTTTGCTTGGAAAACCTTCCGGAATTCTAACGCAGAAAGCCAAACCTCATGATCTTACGCTGAATGAATGGTTAATTGGATATTTACTCAATAAAAACGAAGTTTGTGGAGAAACATTATCACAATTTAAGCCATCTGTTTGTAATAGACTGGACCGTAATACAAGTGGAATTGTTATTTGTGGCAAAACACTTTATGGTACACAAACTATGAGTGAATGCATTAAAACAAGAGCCATTCATAAATACTATCATTTGTTTGTTGTTGGATGTCTTGAAGGGGAAAAAACTTTAACCGGATATCTTTTAAAGGACAATGACAGTAATACTGTAAAAATAATTAATGCAACACAAAAATCAACTGATTTAAAAGACTTTATAAAAATTGAGACAAAATATAAATCAATCTTTACAGCTCATGAAATTACTTATTTGGAAGTTGAACTGATTACCGGTAAAACACATCAAATTCGTGCCCATCTTAGTAGTATTGGTCATCCAATTTTAGGTGATTATAAATATGGAGATGCTGCTATAAATAAGAAATTGTTATCTTTAGGAATAAATGATCAAATGTTACATGCTTATCGTTTGGTGTTTCCACCACTTGAAGATAGATTATCAGATCTATCAGAACGAGAGTTTATATGTATAGAACCAAATACTTTTAATATTGTGAAAGAAAAATATTTTAAGGAGTGATTTAAATCTTGGCAACATGGAATTCAAGAGGTCTTAGAGGCTCAGTATTAGAAGAGTTGATAAACCATACAAATGAAAAATATTCAGAGAGTGGTTTGGCACTTATTCAAAAGATACCAACTCCTATTACACCAATATCAATTGATAAAGAAAGTCGTCATATTACCTTAGCGTATTTTGATCAGAAGAGTACTGTTGACTATATTGGAGCTGTACAGGGTATTCCTGTTTGTTTTGATGCCAAAGAGTGCGCAACTAATACCTTTTCACTTCAAAATATTCATGAGCATCAGGTTGCCTTTATGCAACAGTTTGAAAAGCAAGGTGGAATCGCCTTTTTTCTCATCTATTATACATCTAAAGATATTTATTATTATCTTCGTTTATCTGATTTAATGTTTTTTTGGATCAGAGCAAAAAATGGAGGACGAAAGAGTTTTCGTTTTGAAGAATTATCATCTGAATATCAAATCAGTAACAAAAACGGATACATTATTCCCTATCTTGAGTGTTTAAATATGGACTTGTCATCACGTGAAAAATAGTTGACATTTATAAAGTCATTTTGTATACTACCATTAGTTTAACTTGATAGCACGATAATATGTTAATGCACTAAAGTATTTAATCGGAGGAAACGATGAGGGAACAATTATTACATACTCCTGAAGGTGTCAGAGATATCTATGGCGAAGAATTTGAGCGAAAATTAAAAATTGAAAACCTTCTACATGAGAAAATATTGTCATATGGGTACCATGATATACAAACACCAAGCTTTGAATTCTTTGATGTATTCAGCAATGAGATTGGTACAACACCATCAAAAGAGCTCTACAAATTTTTTGATAAAGAAGGGCATACACTGGTTCTAAGGCCTGACTTCAC
This sequence comes from uncultured Lachnospiraceae bacterium, assembly GCA_964595855.1. GTDB lineage: Bacteria > Bacillota > Clostridia > Lachnospirales > Lachnospiraceae > RGIG8767. The sequence goes on from CAZQTM010000030.1 coordinate 7,271, forward strand.
TCCATCAATCGCGCGTTGTGCTGCTAAATATTTTTCGGATGAAAATATACCAATACGGTTTTCATATTCAGGAAATGCATTTAGTAATACATTACAATTACAGGGCAAATTAAAAGAGACGACACAAATGGGCATTGAATTAGTTGGAGATGATTCTGTTTATGCAGATGCTGAAATTATCAGTGTTGTCATTGAATCTCTAAAAAATGCCGGACTGAATGACTTTCAAATCAGTGTCGGAAATGTTGAATATTTTAAAGGTCTTTGCAGTGAACTTGGCTTTTCTGATGAAATGGAGTTAAAAGTACGGGATTACATTTCAAGTAAGAATTTCTTCGGTGCACAAGAGTATCTAATTAATGAGCAGGTATCCGTAGAGGTAAGAGAATCATTACTGAGAACGGAAGATTTTATTGGTTCAGTTGATATTCTAAAAAATGCAAAAAAAATCATACATAATGAAAGATCAATAAATGCAATTGATCGTCTCTTTCGTTTATATAGTGTACTCGAATTATATGGAATTGAAAAATATGTATCTTTTGACCTTGGTATGTTAAGTAAATACAAATATTATACCGGTATGATTTTTAAGGGATATACGTATGGTGTTGGTGATGTCATCGTAAAAGGTGGTCGTTATGACAATCTGCTAAATCAATTTGGTAAAAGTGCTCCAGCAGTTGGTTTTGTCATTATGATTGATGATTTAATGCAGGCTCTTTCAAGACAGAAGATAGCAATTCCTATTGAAAATAAAAAAATGATAATTCTATATGATGAGCCACAATTCTTCAAAGCATTAAAATTAGCTCAGAAACTTCGTAATGATGCAAACCTGGTTGAGCTCATATGCAAAGATCCCGACATAGAATTGTCTGCATATAAGGAATTTTGTAAACGAGAAATGGCTTCAGATTTTATTTATATGAAAGAGTAGAAAAGAGTATGGAAGAAAAAGAATACATAACATTTGCACTTACAAAAGGAAGGCTTGCAGATAAAACGCTTGATCTTTTAGAATCTATTGGAATAACCTGCAACGAAATGAAAGATAAATCAACCAGAAAGTTAATATTTGTAAACGAAGATTTAAAGTTGAAATTTTTCTTGGCAAAAGGGCCCGATGTTCCAACATATGTTGAATACGGTGCTGCAGATATTGGTGTTGTTGGAAAAGACACTCTGTTAGAAGAAGGTAAACGTGTTTATGAAGTGTTAGATTTGGGATTTGGGAAATGTAGGATGTGTGTCTGTGGACCAGAGTCAGCTAAGGAATTATTATTACACCATGAAATGATTCGTGTTTGCAGTAAATATCCTAATATAGCCAAAGATTATTTTTATAATAAGAAGCACCAGACGGTAGATATAATTAAATTAAATGGATCTGTTGAATTAGGCCCTATTGTATCTTTAGGTGACGTTATTGTTGATATAGTGGAAACCGGCTCAACATTAAAGGAAAATGGATTGGGTGTGCTGGAAGAAATATGTCCGTTATCCGCAAGAATGATTGTGAATCAGGTTAGTATGCAGATGGAATCAAAAAGGATTAAAGACATCATTAACCGTTTAAGAGAAGTTTTAAATAAATAAATTGAATGGAGAATGACATGCGAATTATTACATTAACAGATGAAACAAAAGGTAATATTTTAGAAAAGTTATTGAAAAGAAGTCCAAATCAATATACACAATATGAATCCATTGTTGCTGAAATTATCGACTCGGTTAAAAAGGATAAAGATAAAGCAGTCTTTGAATTAACAAAGAAGTTTGATAAATGGGATATTAATGAATCAAATATAAAAGTCACAAAGCAAGAAATTAAAGATGCCTATACAAAAGTCGATCAAAAATTAATTGATACCTTAAAAGAAGCAGCTGCCAATATTGCTGATTTTCATAAGAAACAGCTTCATGAAAGCTGGATTACCACAAAAGAAGATGGTTCTATACTTGGTCAAAAAATTACACCAATAGAATGTGTAGGTGCATATGCTCCTGGTGGAAAAGCTTTTTATCCATCCAGTGTATTAATGAATATCATTCCGGCTAAAGTTGCCGGTGTTCCTAAAATTGTCCTTGCCACCCCTGCTTCATTAAATGGGAATGTTCATCCCGTAACACTAGTAGCATCCGATATTGCAGGTGTTGATGAAATCTATAAAATCGGTGGAGCACAGGCTATCGCTGCCATGGCTTTTGGAACACAGTCAGTACCGAAAGTTGATAAGATAACCGGTCCCGGTAATATTTTTGTAGCACTAGCAAAGAAGGCGTGTTTTGGTTATGTCGGTATTGATTCCATTGCAGGACCAAGTGAAATTTTAGTTATTGCAGATGAAAGTGCAAATCCAAGGTATGTTGCTGCAGATTTACTCTCACAGGCAGAACATGATGAACTAGCAAGTGCTATCCTCATAACAACCAGTAGGGAACTTGCAACAAAGGTTTCAGATGAAGTAGATAAATTTGTGAAGGTACTTACCAGAAAAGAAATTATACAGAAATCATTAGATAATTATGGATACATATTGGTAGCAGATTCAATTGAAGATGCAGTAGCAACTGCAAATGATATAGCATCTGAACACTTAGAAATTATGACAAAGAATCCGTATGAAGTAATGACAAAAATAAAAAATGCAGGAGCAATCTTTATCGGTGAGAATTCATCTGAACCTCTGGGTGATTACTTTGCAGGTCCGAACCATATTTTACCTACAAATGGAACGGCAAGATTCTTTTCACCATTAAATGTAGATGATTTTATTAAAAGAACAAGTATTATTTCATATTCCAGAGAAGCATTGGAAAAAGTACATGATAAAATAGAATATTTTGCAACGCAGGAAGAACTCACAGCGCATGCGAACTCCATTCATGTACGTTTTGAAAATGAATAGCACCTTAAAAAGGAGTGGATTATTATGAATCGTATATCTAAGATGGAACGAAATACAAAAGAAACTGAAATATCATTGTGCCTCAATATAGATGGCAATGGTACTTCAAATGTTAATACAGGTATTGGATTTTTTAACCATATGCTCGAAGGTTTTTCAAAACATGGTTTTTTTGATCTTGATGTCTCTGTTAAGGGGGATTTAGATGTTGATGGACACCATACCGTAGAAGATACCGGTATTGTGCTTGGTAATGCGATAAAGAACGCCATCGGTGATAAAAAGGGAATAAAACGTTACGGTTATTTTATATTACCTATGGATGATGCTTTAGTTTTATGTTCTATAGATTTGTGTGGTCGCCCATATTTATCCTTTGATTGTAATTTTCCTACTGAGATGATTGGTGATTTTGAAACACAATTAGTAAATGAATTTTTCTATGCACTATCTTACAGTGCGATGATGAATATACATATTAAATTATTATCAGGCTTCAATTCACATCATATTGCAGAGGCAGTTTTTAAAGCATTTGCTAAAGCATTGGATGAAGCAACAACAAAAGATGAACGAATAAACGATGTACTAAGTACAAAAGGAAGCCTGTAAAAACGTATAAGAAAGGCATAAAGATGAATGAAAGAAAATTGATTCCTTGTATTTACTTATATCAGCAAAAAGCTGTAAAGAGTTTTCAAAACCATGATGTATTAAATGAAAATCCCTTATCTTTGGCAAAGTATTACGCTGACAATAACTGTGATGGACTTATCATATATGATTTATCAATAGATGATGAGGAGCATGAAGAATCACTTGATATTATTAAAAGTATATGTGAAACATTAGAAATTCCTGTCATTGGAGCCGGAAATGTAAAACGAATGGAAGACATTAAGAAACTCCTTTATGCTGGATGTTCACAAGCTGTTCTTAACTATTCAAAAGAATCAAATATTGCTATCACCGAAGAAGTTTCTAAAAAATTTGGTAAGGAAAAATTGATTGCTTCTGTAATAGATTTAAAAGAGCTTTCAAATTATAAAGATTTATTAGAAGAATATATTTCTAATATTCTATTTTTAAATTTAAATGATGTACGCTCTGCACTTAGTTATACAAAACTGCCTGTCATCATTTCTTTACCGGAGATACCTTTAAATAAATTGATTGAACTATTAAAAATTGATGACGTTATGGGTATTACCGGTGATGTAATCAATGAGAATGTTGTAGAAATGAATGCCATGAGAGATATATTTGAAGATAATGGTGTCCGGACTACAAAGGAAAAAGTTGCATATCAATTTGAAGATTTCAAACTCAATTCAGATGGTCATATTCCGGTGGTTGTACAGGACTGTAAGACGGATGAAGTATTAATGGTTGCATATATGAATAAAGAAGCATATGAAACAACTTTGAAAACCGGCAAAATGACATATTACAGTCGTAGTCGTAATGAATTATGGATTAAAGGGGAGACAAGTGGTCATTATCAATATGTCCAATCACTTACCATAGATTGCGATTATGACACAATACTTGCTAAAGTCACACAGATTGGTGCTGCGTGCCATACTGGTAATAAAACGTGTTTCTTCCAACCTATTATAGAAAAAGAAATAAAGGAAGAAAATAATCCAGTTAAAGTATTTGAAAATGTTTATAATGTAATACAAGATAGGAAAGTTCATCCGAAAGAAGGTTCCTATACAAATTATTTATTTGATAAAGGAATTGATAAGATATTAAAAAAATTAGGAGAAGAAGCAACTGAAATCGTGATTGCAGCAAAAAATCCCAATCCAAATGAAGTTAAATATGAAATCTCTGATTTCTTATATCATATGATGGTATTAATGGTAGAAAAAAATGTAACATGGGAAGAAATTATGGATGATTTAGCAAAGCGTTAATGATAAACGGATATAAAAGAAATTTTATATCCGTTTTCTTTACATTTTTTTCATTACTTTCTCATATGTATGTACAAATAAGGATATGAGGAAACAATGATATGATGGAGCACACCTCTGTTGAACAAAAACTGGAATTAATTAAAACTTTGCGAAATGAACATAATCAAAATATGGATAAAATAAAAAGACGAGAGGAGATTTTATATCCGGAACATAACTATTATAGTTCTTATTATTCAAAAGATACAGAAACTGACACTGACACAAAGCCGGTAAAAAGTTCCGCTTTCTTTAAGTTTCGTGTCTTAATCAGCATTATTTTATTTCTTCTTTTCTTTTTTATGGATATTAATCAATACCATATTTATTCCATAACAAGTGATGAAATTGTGAATGGGATTGGGACTACATTACAACTAAATTCAATTGATTTTATAAATCAATTATCGTATACTTTAAACGATATGCTGAAATAGACAATAGAAAAGGGAAAATAATAAATGACCGATGAAAAATTAGCTCTATCTGATGATATTTTATTATCAATTGATAAACCTGCGAGATATATCGGAAATGAGATAAATTGTATAAAGAAAGATAAAAATAATATTGCAATTCGATTTGTAATGTGTTTTCCAGATGTTTATGAAATAGGAATGTCCCACTTGGGAATGCAGATTTTATATGACATGTTCAACCGTTATGATGATGTATGGTGTGAACGTGTCTTTTCTCCGTGGGTTGATTTAGATGCTATTATGAGGGAACAAAACATTCCTCTTTTTGCACTGGAATCACAGGAACCAGTGAAAGATTTTGATTTTCTAGGTATTACGATACAGTATGAGATGTGCTATACCAACATCTTACAGATACTGGATTTATCAGGCATTCCGCTACTTTCTTCTCAAAGAGATGAAAATGATACAATCGTAATAGGTGGAGGGCCCTGTACGTATAATCCTGAACCGATTGCTGACTTTTTTGATTTATTCTATATAGGAGAAGGCGAAGTTGTTTATCAGGAATTGTTTGATTTATATAAAGAATTTAAAAATAAAAAAATGAAAAGGGCAGATTTCCTTAAAGAAGCCTCAAAGATTCCTGGAATATATGTACCATCTTTATATAACGTTACTTATCAAGCTGATGGCACAATTGCAACATTTGAACCGAAATATGATGGTATTCCTTCTGTCATTCATAAGCAGCTTGTAACAGACCTGACAAATGCTTGTTATCCTCAAAAACCGGTTGTACCTTTTATAAAAGTAACACAGGATCGTGTCGTATTAGAGTTACAACGTGGTTGTATAAGAGGATGCAGATTTTGTCAAGCTGGACAACTATACCGTCCTGTCAGAGAACGTGACGTAGATACACTGAAAGAATATGCCATGACCATGTTAAAGAATACGGGACATGAAGAAGTATCACTGAGTTCTTTAAGTTCAAGTGATTATTCACAGTTAGAAGAATTGCTTAATTACTTGATTGATGAATGTAGCAAACGTTATATCAATATATCATTACCATCACTCAGAATTGATAATTTTTCTCTATCTATTTTCAATAAAGTCCAAGATGTACGTAAGAGTTCCCTTACTTTTGCTCCGGAAGCTGGTTCTCAACGGCTAAGAAATGTAATTAATAAGGGGTTAACCGAAGAAGATATCATTCATGGCGCTCATCTTGCATTTGAAAGTGGCTGGACACGCGTTAAACTTTATTTTATGCTTGGATTACCAACAGAAACGGAAGACGATATCAAAGGAATTGCAACTCTCTGTGACAAAATTGCGGCAGAATTCTTCGAAACAGTACCGAAAGAAGAAAGAAAAAATGGACCAATACAAATTGTTGCAAGTACATCCTTTTTTATACCAAAGCCTTTTACTCCTTTTCAGTGGGCAAGGATGAATACAAAAGAAGAATTTATCAATAAAGCTTACCTTACAAAAAGAACCATTATGGAGCAGCTTAATCAAAAACGTATTAAGTATAACTGGCATGAAGCGGATGTCAGCATGATGGAAGGAGTCTTTGCAAGAGGTGACAGAAAGATATCCGAAGTAATTTTAAAGGCCTACAAAAAGGGATGTATTTATGATGCATGGAGTGAATACTTCAAAAATGATGTATGGATGGAATCCTTTAAAGAATGTAACTTAGATATTGATTTCTATACAACACGTGTTCGTCCAATCAATGAGATATTTCCATGGGACTTCATAGATTGTGGTGTCAGCAAAACATTTTTATTAAAAGAATGGGAGAGATCACAAAATGAAGAAATTACAAAGAATTGTAAGGAACAATGTAATGCATGTGGAGCTGCAAAGTATAATACTGGCATCTGCCTTAAATAATAATGATTTCTTAAATTCATAGAATTGGAGTTTTCTAATGAAAGTACGTATTAAATTTAAAAAATATGGTGTAATGAGATTCATTGGTCACCTTGATATTATGCGATATTTCCAAAAATGTATGAGAAGAGCCGGAATTGATATTGCTTACTCCGGTGGTTTTAGTCCACATCAGATTATGAGTTTTGCTTCTCCTTTGGGCGTTGGTATCTGCAGTGAAGGAGAATACTTTGATATAGAATTGAACTCTAATAATGGATCAAAAGAAATGATAGATTGTCTAAACAAAGTAATGGTTCCCGGAATGGAAATTTTGTCCGTAAAAGCATTATTAGATGAGACTATTAATGCTATGGCAAGTGTTTCTGCAGCAAAATATAACATTATATTAAAAGATC
>CAZQTM010000031.1:0-4682 GCA_964595855.1 uncultured Lachnospiraceae bacterium
GGTAAATTAAAGACCCATTCAGGTAATGCTATTCTTGGAGCAGCAGTCATTGATGATATTATCGGTATTGTTGCTCTGACAGTAATTATGGGAATGGCAGATTCCTCTATTAATATTGCGGTAGTTCTATTGAAAATTGTTGGTTTCTTTGTTTTTGCTGTTGTAGCCGGTTATCTGTTTTATAAGTTTTATAGTAAATGGAGTGAAAAGTCGGAGAGTAATCTGCATCGACATGCTATTGTAGCGTTTGTATTCTGCATATTACTTTCTTATATAGCAGAGAGATTTTTTGGTGTTGCAGATATTACAGGTGCATTTATTGCAGGTCTGATTATTTCATCTACACAGAAGTCACAATATCTTGCTTCTAAGTTTGATGTGTTATCTTATCTTTATTTAAGCCCCATATTTTTTGCAAGCATAGGGTTAAAAGTTATTATACCGAAAATGGATGGTAATATTATACTTTTTTCTGTCGTTCTTGTTTTGGTAGCGATTGTTACCAAAATCGTTGGTTGTGGTTTAGGAGCTAAACTCTGTAAGTATAAGAATTATCAGGCTTTGCGTATTGGTGTTGGTATGATTTCACGTGGTGAAGTGGCATTAATTGTTGCAAGCAAAGGCCAGGCAATAGGAATGCTTGGAGACAATTTTTTAGGCCCGGTTGTTATAGTGGTAATCATTACGACTATCATAACACCAATAATGTTAAAACCAGTCTTTAAATTTGGACCGGAATTAAAACCGGTAAGTGTATCAGAAAATACTTTCTATAATAACTATGAACAGATTTATGAATTACGTAGTGGAGAACCAAAACAGAAATAATGATTGAAACATTCTGTCTGAAATGTTATGATGCAACTGTATACAACTGACGGTAAACAGTATGATCACTGTGAGTGGAGATAACCACATGAAGTATTACGTATAATGAGCCGACCGTCTGGGCAGATTTCTTATTAGAGAAGTTTATGCCCAGATGGTCTTTTTTTGTGCAGATTATTGAGAATAATGACATCTGGGAAAATATCAACTTTATGATGGAGGCCATTTATGGAAAAGAGAGACATTGTAACAGAATTGAAACAGAATACTTATCCTGGAAGAGGCATTATTATTGGAAAATCACAGGATGGAAAGAGTGCCGTTACAGCTTATTTTATTATGGGAAGAAGCACAAACAGCAGAAATCGTGTTTTTGTTGAAGAAGGAGAAGGTATTCGTACACAGGCATTTGATCCTTCTAAATTGACTGACCCTTCTTTAATTATTTACGCACCGGTTCGTGTTTTAGGCAATAAAACAATTGTTACAAACGGTGACCAGACGGACACTATTTACGCAGGAATGGATACCCAATTAACGTTTGAACAATCTTTACGCTGCAGAGAGTTTGAACCGGATGCACCAAATTACACACCCAGAATTTCAGGTATTATGCATATAGAAAAGGGATTATTTAATTATGCAATGTCAATTTTAAAAAGTAATAATGGAAATAAGGACGCATGTAACCGCTATACATTTGCATATGAGAGTCCAATATCAGGAGAAGGTCACTTTATCCACACGTATGAGTGTGATGGAAATCCATTACCAAGCTTTGAAGGTGAACCAAAGTTAATTGATATACCAAATGACATCGACGGGTTTACCGACTGCCTCTGGAATAGCTTAAACAATGAAAATAAAGTATCACTTTTTGTGAGATACATTAATCTTGATTCATTAAAAAATGAAACGCGTATTGTAAATAAAAATAAATAAGAATCAAACCAATAAAGGAGGATAAATGATGAAAGAATTTGAATTGAAATATGGATGTAATCCAAACCAGAAGCCATCAAGAATCTACTGTAATAATGGAAATAATCTTCCCATTCAGGTCTTAAATGGAAAACCGGGATATATCAACTTTTTAGATGCATTTAATGGCTGGCAGCTTGTCAGAGATCTGAAAAAAGCAACGGGACTACCAGCTGCAACTTCATTTAAGCATGTTTCACCTGCAGGTGCTGCAGTTGGTGAACCTTTAAGTGATGTGTTGAGAAAAATTTATTGGGTTGACGATTTGGGTGAACTTTCACCACTGGCATGTGCTTATGCAAGAGCACGTGGAGCTGACAGAATGTCTTCTTTTGGTGATTTTATTGCTTTGTCTGATGTGTGTGATGTTTCTACAGCAAACGTGATAAAACGTGAGGTATCTGATGGAATTATCGCACCAGGTTATGAACCGGAGGCACTGGAATTATTGAAAGAAAAGAAAAAGGGTAATTATAACATTATACAAATTGATCCTGCTTATAAACCGGAACCAATTGAGCATAAGGATGTATTTGGAATTACGTTTGAACAGGGAAGAAATGAAATAGAAATTAATAATGATTTACTTGAAAACGTAGTAACAGAAAACAAACAGATACCGAATTTCGCGAAAAGAGATATGCTAATCGCTTTAATTACATTAAAGTATACACAGTCAAATTCTGTATGTTATGTAAAGGATGGTCAGGTGATTGGTATCGGTGCAGGACAGCAGTCCAGAATACACTGTACAAGACTTGCAGGAAGTAAGGCAGATAACTGGTTATTACGTCAGGCTCCAAAGGTATTGAATTTACAGTTCGTGGATAACTTGAAGCGTGCAAACAGGGACAATGCAATTGATGTTTACATTGGAGAAGAATATATGGATGTCCTTGCGGATGGTGTGTGGCAGAAAATCTTTAAAGTAAAACCCGATGTATTTACGACAGAAGAAAAGAAAGAATGGTTAAGTCAGATGGATAACGCTGTATTGGGTTCCGATGCCTTTTTCCCATTTAACGACAATATTGAAAGAGCTAAGAAAAGTGGGGTAAAGTTTATTGTACAGCCAGGCGGTTCCGTTCGTGATGGTGAAGTAGTAGAATGTTGTAACAAATATGGTCTTACGATGGTGTGCAATGGAGTAAGATTATTCCATCATTAAATTTCGATAATTTATACAAAAAACTTCATTTTGCTTGAAAATTTAGACAATTTAATGTATTATTTTAAATAGTAGTGAAATTGCATCTAGATTGAGGGGATCATCTATGCCGAGTAATATCATACAAATGAACAAAATTGATTCATTAACCGGCGTATATACAAAAGAGTATTTTTACGAGGAAGCAAGAAGATTAATAGACAATAATTCTGAGACACAATTTGCATTCTTAGAATTAGATATCAATCGTCTTACCATGATTAATGAATTAATGGGAATAGCAGAGGGGGATCGGTTATTAGCATATATTGGTACAATTCTTTCTGAAATATTTTCTCAGGAGAAGAATAGCACGTATGCTAGAATTCACGCAGATCTCTTTGTGGTATGCTGTCCATATGAAGAAAAAAGGATGTATCAATATATTGACTTGATAGAACAGAGTATAAAAGAGTATCATATTTCATTTGAGATTCTTCTATCATTTGGTATTTATTTATGTGTTGAACGAAATCTGAATATTTCTATAATGTGTGACCGCGCAAATCTGGCGCTTAAGTCAGTTAAAGGGAATTACATTAAGCATGTAGCATTTTATGACAGCTTAATGCATGATAAGATTATTCGTGAACAGGAAATTACTCAGACTATGAGTAGGGCATTGAAGAATAGAGAATTTGTTGTATATTATCAACCCAAACATAGTCTTGATGATGAAGGTATCATTGGTGCAGAAGCACTTGTAAGATGGAAAAATCCAAAAAAAGGTATGATATCTCCTGGGGTTTTTATCCCAGTTTTTGAAGAAAACGGTTTTATCATGAAATTAGATGCTTATGTTTGGGGAGAAACATGCAAATTTATTCGTAAACGTCTAGATGAGGGTAAAAATGTACCTCCTATATCAGTCAATGTTTCCAGAGTGAATTTGTATAATCCTGATTTGTGTAAGTATCTTGATAATCTTGTGAAGAAATATAATATTCCATATAATCTCTTAGAATTGGAATTAACAGAAAGTGCTTATACTGACAACCCACAGTTGATGCTACAGACGATGCATCAGCTTCAATTGTTGGGATTTCATGTTGCAATGGATGATTTTGGAAGTGGTTATTCTTCCCTTAATATGCTAAAAGATGTTCCGGTTGATATTCTTAAGATAGATTTGAAATTTTTGTCGGGTAATTCCAATCCTGAAAAAGGAACGAGCATTATGGCTGCAATCGTTAGAATGGCAAAATGGCTTGGTATTCCTTCAATTGTAGAAGGTGTGGAGACAAAAGAGCAGGTCGGTTTTTTACGAAGCATCGGATGTACTATGGCTCAAGGTTATTATTATGCCAAGCCAATGGCTGAAGAAGATTTTGAAAAATATATCGATCAGAGAATTGAGCATATAGACGAAAGTAAGACTTTATACGAAACAAGGGGCAATCTGATTGATGCAGACCAGTTTTGGACCTATGGTGAAAAGAATTTTGACTATCTAATGTCACTATATTCAGCTTGTGGTATTTATGAAATATATCAGAATCAGTTGGAATTAGTCCGTTCTTCTGACAGTTATTATGATATGATTCATTCAACCAGAGAAGCATTTTATTTTGATGGACTCTACCTAATGGGGTGGATACCGGAGGAAGATCGAAAAACAGTTTTTAAGATGTTTGAAGATGCTGATAAGGGAGTAGTCGGTGAAGGT
>CAZQTM010000031.1:4782-13244 GCA_964595855.1 uncultured Lachnospiraceae bacterium
AAAAACAGTTTTTAAGATGTTTGAAGATGCTGATAAGGGAGTAGTCGGTGAAGGTATATATCGACGAAATTGCCCGAATGGAGAAACAATCTGGTTACATACTAAGGTGAAATTCTTGTCGCAAAAGGAAGATAGAAAGATATATTTTGTTATTATGAACGATATATCAAAATATAAAAATCAAATGGAATAACAGATACATATTAAAAGCCATTTTCCATATACTATCGCTGAGGTGATTATATATGGAAAATAATAAAAAGAAACAGGAAAAGGCTAATAAACAGGAGAACTTATACAAGTTTAATAGTATTACACAGAAGGTAACTCCTGAGAACCAGAATCAGAACCATAATGTAAGAAAAGAAGGCATATTGCCAATTAACCAGAAGAGATAACGTTAAAGGACTACAAAAAGATTTCAATTCGTGTTACTATATATAAATATTTAAAAGGAAAGGCTCTTGCATCATATGCAAGAGCCTTTCCATAAAGGAGTTAAGTGTGAATTTATTTGCTGCAGAAAATATAACGAAATCATTTGGTGATCGTTTCCTTTTTCAAAATGCTTTCTTCTATTTAAATGAAGGCGAGAAGATAGGAATATTAGGGATAAACGGTACAGGTAAGTCAACACTTCTTAAGATGCTTACAGGCATGGTATCACCTGATGAAGGTAAGATAACTTGTGCAAATCATATTGTAGTTGAGTATTTACCTCAGCATCCTGTATTTGAGGATCATGATGATGTTCTTACCAGTGTGGTAAAAAAACATATCACAGAAGAAAATAAATGGGATGTTGAAAGCCAGGCAAAGGCTATGATGACTAGACTGGGCATAACCGATTTTAAACAGCCTACTGGACAGTTGTCCGGGGGACAGAAGAAAAGACTTGCCCTTGTTTCTGTTCTATTGACACCGAGTGATGTCCTTATTTTAGATGAGCCGACCAATCATCTTGATAATGATATGGCAAGCTGGCTCGAGGATACACTTAAGGGCCTGAAAACTGCAATCGTTATGGTTACACATGATCGATATTTTTTAGATAGTGTTTCCAATCGAATTGTTGAAATTGATAAGGGACAAATATATTCCTATCAAGCAAATTACTCAGGATTCTTAAGATTGAAATCCGAAAGAGAAGAGATAGTATCTGCATCAGAAAGAAAAAGGCAGACTATTTTAAGAAAAGAGATTGAATGGATACAAAGAGGTGCTAGAGCCCGTTCAACAAAACAAAAAGCTCATATCAAACGATATGAGGAATTAAGGGATGCAAAAGGAATTACAGTTGATGATGAAGTAGAAATGAGTTCTGTTATGACCAGAATGGGAAAGACAACAGTGGAGTGTAAGGATATTTCATTTTCTTATGATGATACGGAATTAATTCATGAATTTAATTATATATTTTTAAAGAATGACAGAGTTGGATTTGTTGGAAGAAATGGATGTGGTAAAACAACCTTAATGAAAATACTTTCTGGCAGGATACAACCAACTGCTGGAAGCCTTACAGTTGGAACCACAATAAAAATAGGATACTATTCACAAGAGTTTGAATCAGGAAGAGAGGCAGGTATTGCCTATATGAATCCTGATTTAAGAGTCATTGATTATATCAGAGAGACAGCGGAATATGTGAAGACAAGGGATGGGAGTATTTCAGCATCCCAGATGTTAGAGCGTTTTTTGTTTCCACCAGAGGAACAATATAATAAAATTGAAAAATTATCGGGTGGAGAAAAGAGAAGACTGAATTTATTACGTGTACTGATGGAAGCTCCTAATGTGATGATACTCGATGAACCAACCAATGATTTGGACGTTCAGACATTGACCATATTGGAGGACTATCTGGATGATTTTGAAGGTATCGTAATCATTGTTTCCCATGACCGTTATTTTTTGGATCGTACAGTTAATCGTATTTTTGCTTTTGAAGGTAGTGAGCTCGTACAGTATGAAGGAAATTATACTGACTACAGTACTCGTATCAAGAGTGATTCACAACCTACCATTTTGAAGAAAGAAACAAATCGTAAAACAGACACAGAGAGCATAAAAAAGACATGGGGTGGCGAAAAAAAGCTAAAGTTCACTTACCAGGAACAGAAGGATTACGATGTAATTGAACAAGAAATATCAGATATAGAAGAACGTTTACAAGAGATAGAAAAAGAAATGCTCCTGCAGGCAAGTGATTTTGTTAAATTGAATGAATTAACTAAGGAACGGGAAAACAAACAGGAGTTGTTGGAAGAAAAAATGCAACGCTGGATGTATTTGGAGGATTTATATGCAAGAATACAGGAACAGGGAAAACAGGGGTGATAATTTCAGACAGGCTATTAAGCATACCACATTTTATTATGCAAAGCGTGTAGTATTCAGTGGTTTACTGGTAACAGGTCTATTGCTGTTAGCGCAGATTGGACTTCTTATTCTTATGTTTGTATGGGTAAGTAATTATGCTCATTTATTTTTTGAAGGGTACACTTTATTTGGAGTCGTGTGTATGATTCTTATTATTAATGATGACACGACACCGGAATACAAGATTGCCTGGATGATTCCTATCGCAATTTTTCCGATTGTGGGATCTTTAATGTTTCTATATCTCAAATATAACATCGGAACTATTGCACCAAGAAAGGTTTTACAACAGATTACAAAAGAAACAAGTGCTTATACATATACAAATTCGGAAGTTAAAACAGCAATTCATATGGAACATACAGATATAGAAAAACTATCTGATTATCTTGAAAAAAACGGCGGATGCTCCACATACTCCAATTCAAGTATGGAATATTTCTCTTTGGGGGATGATGTAGTTGATACACTGGTAGAAGAACTGAAAAAGGCAAAGGAATTTATTTTTATAGAATTTTTTATGATTGAAGAAGGTATCTTTTTTAATCAGATATTGGAAATTCTTACAGAAAAGGTAAAAGAGGGCGTTGAAGTCAGGGTTATGTACGACGATTTAGGATGCGTCGTTTTACTACCACGTAAATATTCTGAGAAGTTAAAAAGCAGGGGAATCAACGTTCGTACATATGCTCATCTGACCCCATTTTTATCCACACATTATAATAACCGCGATCACAGAAAAATACTTGTTGTGGATGGAAAGTTTGCACTGTCAGGAGGAATCAATCTTTGTGATGAGTATATCAACGCATATGAAAAATTTGGTCATTGGAAAGATAATGCGGTTGTCGTACGAGGTGAGGCTGTAAAAAGTTTTACCTTAATGTTTTTACAAATGTGGAATTCTGTTCTATACCACCCAAACCTAGATTATGAAAAGTATTTAAAAACATATCCGGTTAAGGGTAACGATGGCTATATTATTCCATATGGAGATGGACCTCATCAGGATGAAACAGTTGCTAAAAATGTATATATGGACATCTTAAATAACGCCAAAGATTATGTATACATTATGACTCCCTATCTGATACTGGATCATGAAATGGAGAGTACAATTTCTCATGCGGCGATGAGCGGAATTGATGTCAGAATTATCTTGCCTCATATTCCGGATAAGAAAATCCCCTTTTCTATTGCACGTACTTATTATCCTAAGTTACTTCATGCAGGAGTTAAAATATACGAATATGAGCCAGGATTTATTCATTCAAAGACATTCTTAAGTGATGATAAAATCGGTGTCGTGGGAACAATTAATCTCGATTATCGAAGCCTTTATCTGCATTATGAATGTGCAGGTATTTTTTACAAATGTGATGGATTAAAAGATATCAAAAATGATTTTACCAGTACCTTTGCAAAGTGTATTGAAGTTGATATAAAATATTATCATAGAATTAATATAATAATTAGATTTTTTGGAAGATTCTGGAGTATTTTTGGACCGTTAATGTAGACAAAAAAATATTTATCATTTAATATTGATTAGTGGAAAGTCAGAAAGGAAGTAAATAGAATGGAAAAACCGGTTTTAGTAATTATGGCTGCAGGAATGGGTAGCCGCTATGGAGGATTAAAACAAATTGATCCGGTTGATGAGCAGGGAAATATTATTATTGATTTTAGTATTTATGATGCAGTGAAAGCCGGATTTGAAAAAATAGTGTTCATTATTAAGAAGCAGATAGAAGAAGATTTCAAAAAATCTATTGGAGAACGTATTGCAAAATATGTCGAAGTGGAATATGTCTATCAGGAATTATTTAAAATACCAGCAGGCTTTTCCGTGCCTGAGGGAAGAGTAAAACCGTTTGGTACCGGTCATGCTATTTTATGTGCTAAGGATGTCATTCATGGTCCTTTTGCTGTTATTAATGCAGATGATTATTATGGACGCAAAGCATTTGAGGAAATCTATAAGCAATTAATAAATGTTTGTGATGATGATAAATACCGTTATGCTATGGTAGGATATGAATTACACAATACTCTGACAGAAAATGGGTCTGTTGCCCGTGGTGTATGTGTGGTAGATGATAATAATTATCTTTTAACAATCAATGAAAGAACAAGAATAGAAAAGCATGGTAAAGATGCACAGTATACGTTAGATGATGGTGAAACATGGGTAACGCTGCAGAAAGAATCATTAGTATCAATGAATATGTGGGGATTTACGGCAAGTATTATGGATGAACTAGAGAGTCGGTTTGTTAAATTTTTAAAGGAAGATTTGCCAGATAATCCTATGAAAGCAGAATACTTCCTTCCCTTCGTTGTTGACGAACTTTTGCAGGAAAAGAGAGCAACTGTTACGGTTTTAAAGACCCCTGATGTATGGCATGGTGTTACATATAAAGAGGATAAACCATGCGTAATGGCTGCAATTAAAAAGCTGAAAGATTCCGGTATGTACCCTGATATTCTTTGGAAATAGCCAGGAATGATAATACAATGTTATTCGGATATACTATATGTAAATCATTAGAATTTAAAATATAAGGAGCATATTATGAAGAAGATAGCAATGTTTGATACAAAACCCTATGATAAATTATGGTTTGATAAGGTGAATCAGGGACGTTATGAGATTCATTATTTTGAAAGCAAGTTAACTGCTGAAACAGTATCATTAGCTAAGGGTTGTGAAGTGGTTTGTGCTTTTGTAAATGATGATATCAATGAGTCTGTTGTGAATCAGATGTATGTTATGGGAGTCAATCTGCTTGCAATGCGCTGTGCGGGATATAGCAATGTGGATTTTAAGGCTGCATATGAAAAAATCAATGTAGTACGTGTACCAGCATATTCACCTTATGCAGTTGCTGAATTTGCTATGGGATTATTACTGACACTGAATAGAAAGCTTCATAAAGCATATAACCGGACAAGAGATTTCAATTTTAATATTAATGGTCTGACAGGAACAGACTTGAATGGAAAAACAGTTGGCGTCATTGGAACAGGAAAAATCGGTCAGGTATTTATTAAAATCTGTCAGGGGTTTGGAATGAGAGTCATTGCATATGACGTGTATCCAAATAAGGACGCTAATTATGAATATGTGGAATTAGACCAGCTGTTTAATGAGGCAGATGTTATCTCTTTGCATTGTCCCCTGACTGACCAGACTAAACATATTATCAATGAAGAAGCAATTTCTAAGATGAAGCAGCATGTTTATATTATCAATACAAGCAGAGGCGCTTTAATTGAAAGCGGATCATTATTAAATGCACTTCGGGAAAAGAGAATTGGCGGAGCAGGGCTTGATGTTTATGAAGAGGAAGCAGAATTATTCTTTGAAGATCACTCTGAGGAGGGAATCAATGATTCTACCTTAGCTTTATTGACTGCCATGCCCAATGTTCTAATTACTTCTCATCAGGCATTTTTAACAGAGGAAGCCTTATATAATATTGCAAATGTAACATTATCCAATGCGGATGCATATTTTGCCGGTGACAAGTTAGAAAATGAAGTCTGCTATTTCTGTAAGTCGGGGAGAAAATCTGAAGAATGCAAGAATACTACTAATGGCAGGTGTTTTTAGATTACTGTTTTGAGGGGATAAGTAATGAGTGATATAGTATGTAGTAATTGTGGGGCTACATTTGACGAAAAAGAAGCGAAATGTCCATTTTGTGGATATATAAGTTATCCTGGAGCAGAAGAAAAATTCATGAAGGATCTGGACGAGATTAAGGATAATTTATCCGATCTCTCCTCGATTCCTAAACAGGAATATAAAAAAGAGATGTCGAAGCAGAAAAAGATTGTGATCCAAACAATCATTATCGTTTCTGTAATTGCCAGTATCATTGGAATTATCTGTTTTATCTGTCATTTGATTAGCGATTCTTATAATGATAATTATGATGTAAAAGAAGAGATGATTTGGGAGAGGGAGAATTTTCCCAAATTAGATGTTTTATATGAAGCAGAAAACTATGATGCAATTCTGGAATTTCAATCTAAATTATATCAAACGGAAAATAACCATTCACTATATAATTGGAAACATTATTCTTTTATCCAGGCTTATGAAAAATACAAAGATTCAATGGATATTATTTATTACATAGATATGGGAATGGAACTATCAAAATATGATAGAGAAGACATTGTTTATTATTCGATGTGGTATCATTATAAGCAGTATGAGGATACAAAAGATTCCTGTTCAGAAGAAGAATATAATAAAATTATACAATACAGAGATGAGATGGAACAGATCTTTTATAATCACTTGAAATTTACAGATAAAGAAGCAGACGATTTGTATAAAAAATGTGAAGATAATGGTTACCTGAATTCAAAACCCTGCTATCAATATGCAAATAAAATATATAAACGCTTTAAGTAATGGAGAATAAGTGATGAAGTGTAAGTATTGTGGATCAAATTTGACCATTGATGATGAAATATGTCCTTTTTGTGGCAAGGATAATCCTTTTGCAGTGAAGCACCGCAGGGAAATGAAATATTTTTCAAAACAGTTTCAAAAAACGCAAAATGATGTCATTGAAAAAACCAACCGTTTTAATGGATGGACCGTAAGAATTACCATGATTGCTGTATTAGTTGCACTGAATGTTATTTTATTATTGATGCTGGCAAATTCATGGGAAATCAGAGCATTTTTTGAGAACAGGAAAATTGAAGAGCATCTGAATGTACATATTTCTAAGATGAAAGAGCTAGAGGAAAAGAGGGATTACATAGGCCTTTCTCAGTATTATGACTCAAATCGATTAAGCCTGAATAAACATTTTGACGAGTATGAAGTACTTGAGACAGTATGTAGTAATTATGAGGGCTTGTATCAATATTTACCAGTTATCAGCAATGATCGTTATGATGATTATTACACAAAAGAAGAACAGGCTGAATCAATAGCATCTCAAGTTTACTATATTTATCAGTATAGTAAACAGGATGATTATATGAACGAAAAGTGCTTCACTAAGGAGCACCTAGATACTATGAATGATTTAAAAAACCATTTAAATTATATACTTAAGACTTACTGCAAGGTCACTGATGAGGAATTAGATAAGTTACCTACTCTTTCTAAGGCAAGAATTCAATTAATTATAGAAAGGGGACTTGGTATCGATGAGTAAAACAAGAAATAATATTTGCAATTTTATTATAATAATTCTATCCATTATATTTTTTACACTTGTAATCGTGCTTTTCAAGGAAGTATTCAATAGAAGCCATTATACAACAGATGCCAATTCCTTTTATTATGATATAAATGACGGACGATATGCAGAAATGGTTATTTCAGCCGAAGAAAATCGTGCAATGGGTGTTAGGGAAACAAAGGAGTTGAAGCCTTGTTATGCAGTAGCGGATTATTTTGAGGCAGCTTCTTACTATAAGGTATATATTGAAAATGATAAGAAGGAAGTTGCAGATAAGTATTTAAAAACGATGACGGCATGCAGAAAAGACATGGATGATTTTGAATATGCGGCAGATGATATTGATGAGAAACTGGGTATTGTTTATCGTTAAGTAGCATAAAATTTCTTGACATAGTATAAGGTCATGATGTATTATCAAATTGTTGCGTTTTGAAAAGTTTATATGATTGCTTATTAGTATATTTATGAATTACTAGCTATGCAGTATCGGGATGTGGCTCAGGTGGTAGAGCGCTACTTTAGGGAAGTAGAGGTCGCGTGTTCAAGTCACGTCATTCCGATTAAAAGACTATGAGGAATTCGTAGTCTTTTTATTTTTATTTGGATGAATATTATTTCTATTATCTTGTTATGATGTTCTTAGAAGAGTAAATAAATCACAGATAAAAGGAAATGGATATATATTATGGTGGTAATACCACTCAGTTAGGAGATTTTATGGAATTAATGGAACCAATGGAACCAATGCGTTATGAGGATTCACAAATTGACGAAAGAATAATCAGGGCTGTAAAGGAGATGGGGTTTGAGTCTATGACTCCCATTCAGGAAAAAGCAATCCCTGCATTACTGGAAGGAAAA
>CAZQTM010000031.1:13254-14483 GCA_964595855.1 uncultured Lachnospiraceae bacterium
CATTCCCTTGGTATTGGAAGGTCATGATGTGATTGGACAGGCACAGACGGGAACAGGAAAAACTGCAGCATTTGGTATCCCCATGATACAGATGATAGATCAAAATGCAAAAGGGACTCAAGGAATCGTTTTATGCCCAACCAGGGAATTAGCAATACAGGCAGCAGAAGAACTGCGTAAATACGCAAAATTTATGCCAAGTATTAAAATACTTCCTATTTATGGTGGACAGGATATTTCAAAACAGATTCGTTCTCTTTCCGGAAATGTACAGATTGTAGTAGGTACACCTGGACGTGTTATGGATCATATGAGACGTCATACGCTTAGACTAAAGAATATTAAAACAATTGTATTAGATGAAGCTGATGAGATGTTAAATATGGGATTCCGTGAGGATATCGAGACAATATTAAAGGAAATACCTTCTGAACATCAGACTGCACTTTTTTCTGCAACTATGCCACAGCCGATACTGGATATTACTCATACTTATCAAAAGGAAGATACGATTAATATTCAGATACAGAGAAAAGAACTGACGATTCCACTTGTAAAACAATATTACTATGAAGTGAAACGCCAGAACAAAGAAGAAGTATGTGCGCGCTTACTCGATTATTATAATCCCAAGCTTTCTCTGATTTTCTGTAATACCAAGAGAATGGTGGATGATTTAACAGAAAATTTAAAGGGAAGAGGATATTTTGCGGAAGGTCTTCATGGAGATTTATCACAGGCACAGCGTGATAAGGTTATGAATGGATTTCGTTGTGGTACCGTAGAAATACTGATTGCTACGGATGTTGCTGCCAGAGGTATCGATGTGGATGATGTAGAAGCGGTGTTTAATTATGATGTACCGCAGGATATAGAATATTATGTTCATAGAATAGGACGTACGGGAAGAGCAGGAAGAAGCGGAAGATCCTTTACTTTAGTGGTTGGAAAAGAAATTTATAAAATTCGTGATATTGAAAGGATCTGCCATACCAAGATAAAACCAAGGTCAGTTCCAACGGCAGCAGATATTACAGTAGCAAAATCAGATAAGATTTTTGCTGAAGTATTAAAGACATTGCAGGGAAATGACTTATCTAAAATGGTCAAAATTGTTGAAGAGAAAATTGAAGAAGAGGATTGTACTGCAATTGAACTGGCTGCTGCATTTTTAAAACAGCAGATGGGTGATGAATTAGCGGATATGCCAATCGAAGAATATCGTCCTG
>CAZQTM010000032.1:0-14357 GCA_964595855.1 uncultured Lachnospiraceae bacterium
GGTTTTCGCACCATGCTTTACAACTGCTTCAATTACCTGATCTTCTGTGACTTTGCTGCAATAACAAGCATACTTAGGATCTGCATCTTTCTTAAACCAGATAGGAACCCTAACTTGGTCTTTTAAGAATTTTATTTCTTTATCTAAGTTATAGTAAATAACGTCGCAGTCCTCATTCATGCATCAGGTGTTTTAAATTCATCAATTGGTCCATTCTGTAGTTTCTGATATAATTCTCGAAGCTTAAGCATTTTCTGGTAAGGATCAGCATCCTTTGCAGTTTCCTTGTTTTTATGTATTAATTTTATCTCTTCAAAGCAATCACCAAACTTATCTTTCGCATATACCAAATCTTCAAAGTCATTAAATGTACCAGTAAATTCAATTTCTATTTTACTATCACCTGTACCTGTTCTTAATGCCTTAAATATTCCTACCCAACTTCCCTTAGGCTCAATCCATTCTTGCAATCTCTTGTTATACACATACATAAGTGGTGAAAATTTATCTTCAATTGCCTTTCCGTTTATTGACACCTCTGTTTTTACGGTATATGGGTTATAACTAATTTGTACTTTTGCCATGGTTAGTGCTCCTCCTTAGTTTTTATTTTCTTCCATTTCTTTTATTTGAAGACCTCTTCTTTATTGTTTTTTTAGTCTTCTGTTTATTATTATCTTTTTTAAGTATTGATTGCTTCTTTGTAATTCGAGGTGCTTTCATCTTTAATGAATAAACCAGTGATGCATCAATGACTGACTCCAAATAAGGAAGTCCTGTATTGTCAAGAGCCGCATAAATTGATGCCCTCGTATACTCCACACCATCAATAACAAATTTTTCGTTAATATCTCCTCGTTCTGGAATGGATACATAATCAAGTAAAGATAATCCTTCTCTTTTAAAATGCTTATAATTTCTAGCAAAATTTTCTTCTTCCAGCTCGGATAATTCTGTCTTATTTAAAACTTTCTTAAAAATCAAGGCACTTTCTGATGAAACAGGAACTAATATAGGATTGTCGATTCCTTTGCTTTGTATATATTGCTTACAGTTACTTATCAGTTCGTTTGGATTTTCTTTTATTGGATCAATCAAATCCATCTTATTTACTACAAAAATAATATGAAAATTTTGATTTTCTTTTATCTTCTTAGCAATGAGAGTAAGAAAATTACTATCATCATATGTTCCAATCTGTTGTGCATTGATTATGTAAAGAATTAATCCTTCTAGATAATCATCCAGCACTGACTTCGTAATCAATTCATGCGATTGATCCATACTATTATTTATTCCTGGGGTATCTACAATCATCATTGATTTTATGCTTGTTCTAACACCTTTAATTTGCCCTTCTATAATCATCTCAGATGTCTCATTTATGCTATTGTATTCTTGGACTGCACGTTTCGTGGCATTTTCAATCAATGTATACTCACCATTCTTATCTACTGCATGGATTCTAAATTGATCAAGCATATCATTATCCATAATAGCAATCGCTCTTGCTGTACATGCTCTGTTTTGACTTGGCAGTAAATCCCTACCTACTAAAGCATTTATGAGTGTCGACTTCCCACTACTCATTGTAGAAACTACCAACGTCGGATATACTCGATTCATACTAAAACTTAATTTTTCAAACAAATCACTAACCTCCCTTATTTATAATTCACATCAGAAATCAATTTTCCCTGACTATTAATCCAAATTTCAATTCCTTTCCCAAATACCTCTGCTGTTACCACATATTCCCCTTGTTGCTCACTAACTACTCTAGCCGTTGGTAACCTATCTAAAATTGCATCAATATCATCGCCGAGATACTTAAATTCTACTTTTTCTAACTTACCACCATACATAAATTGTATTCGTTTTCTAAACTCACCTTCTTCGAACCGGCTAGTATATGGTATATGGAATCGCTCATCAAGTGTTTCCATTTTCTTAATTCGATCCATTCTATAAATCGTAGGGAAAGAATCATTTATTACATCAAAATCTTGTCTTGCTTCATCCTTATCATCTATAAAAGCAGTTAAATAGAAATAGTATTCTGAAAACATGATTGCAACAGGTTTTACTTTTCTTTTAATGACCTTTTTGTCTTTCATTCTTTTATATTCAATTTCAATATAATTGCATGTTCTGATTGCCTGTCCAATGTTCCACATATTACCAATAAATTTTGTTTTATGCCTTGGTTCTACATAATGAAAAGTCTCATTACTAATTAAGTCTGTTACTAATTTCTGATTCGATTCTGGAACACAACAGGAAATCAGCTTATCAAGCATTTCTTGCATCTCTTTCTTGGTAAATGCTCTACTATCTAACAATATTTTGCATATAGCCAAGACTTCACTGTTCGAAAACTTCATCTTGTAAATTTGTTCTAATCGATATCCCTTTTTATTTCGATCATAGATTACTGAATTTACATATCCAACACTTTCACTATCCAAATCTAAGTAATTACGTATATCATCTATGTCTCTTTGAATACTTCTTTCGTTAACCCCATAATTAGCAGATTCCTCTGACTTATTTACGATATATCCATTCATGAGCTTCGTATATATGCCAAGCACCCGCTCTATTTTGTCTCTTTTCAGTGTTTCCATAGACACCCCCATTACCAATTCTTTATTTGGATTATATCATTCTACATAGACAGAAAATGTCATTCCTTTTTCTTTTTGATATATTTCCCAGATTTAATTCTCTCGTCTCTTGGTTTTTCCGCATCTACAGGAATTGCCCATGTAGTGCCAAATTTCACAGCACCTTCAAGCCTTCCTTGAAGACACAGTGTATTGATTCTTCGTTCTCCTATACCCCATTTCTCTGCCGCTTCTGATATTTTCATATATCCGACCATACTTTACACCTCTCAAAACGCAAAAAAAGACACACTGTTTTTTATTTCAAAAACCGTCATGTCTTAATAATTGGTAGCTGGCTGACATTTCACAGTCCCTGTAGCTTTGCGTCGCAAATTTTCATTTGCTTTGCCTATTATTCTGTTAAATTACATTATAGACTGTTCCTCGAACAAAATCAAGAATTTAGTCATTTTTCACTATTTTCATTTAATGATTGACAATATAATATACAAATTGTATTAAAACCATTCATTTTATCCCATCATCTGTCCCGCCAACTGTATCTGCTTAAACAAAAACTCCTTAACCTTCTCATCCTGGATATTACCAAGAATTGACGCGATTGATTTCGCCATCTGATCCTGTTCCTCTTTTTTCTCATATCCGAGTAAATAATTTGGAGTTGTATGCAGATGTTCCGACAGTTCCATAAGTACGCTTCCCTTGATATCCACTTTGTCATTTTCATATGCAGAAATAGTTGATTTCGGAATACACATTGCTTCTGCAAGTCCATCCTGTGTCATCTGCAATCTGATTCTCTGTGCCTTAATTCTTTGTCCTAATGTTTCCTCTGATAATTTACAATTCATTTTTTTCTCCTATCCGGCCGATAACCGGAAAGGAATAAAAGGCAATAAAAAAGGACGCTATGAGAAAGCCCAGTCCAATCACTGGTTATCTTTCTCATGCGTCCACGGTGAGCGAGGTTTAGTGAGCATCAGTCCCACATACTGCAACCACCTCCCATATCATGAGGCCCTTTTTATTTGTCTTTGTTATGCTAAATGCATCTGATGTTAACAGTTAATAGTTATCTTTCTACTCTGCTGCCATATATTTATCTTGATGTTCTATTGTCACTTTCATTTGTGTATATAGAAGCTTCGCAATTCTTTCATGCTTTAATTGGTGGCTTAGTTTCTGAATCTCTGCTATATATCTGGCTAATTCTTCAGGCTTACTATCGCCTAATCCTGATTCCATATTCTTATTCACGTTAATCCCCCTCGCTTACAGGTAATATCTCCCCTGTTTGTCTGTCTCTTTCAATAACTGACTTTCTGTATAATTCTTAAAAGTCATTACTCTCGTACATCTACTGGTATTACACCGAATAATGATGTTGGTTAGTACCGATGCATCTCCATTACCAGTGATTACATATTCCATACGCAAGCTCTTCTTGCATTTTTTACAGTAAAACTTAATTGTCTCTAATTCTCTTCTTTCCAATCTTCAGTTCGCTCCTTCATAAATACAAATGTTTTCACAACTTTGTACTCGTAAAGGAAAGGGAAATCACCTTTGCAAGCCTTCTTGTTTGGTGTTCCGTAGCATCTGTCTCCCGATGCTCCAAACGATTTGCTGATCTCGAAGCCAACTGATTGACTAACATATTATTATGATAATCAATCAGGCTCCAGCTCTTTCCATGAACCACAGGTTGTTATCCTCATAAAAAAGAAAAACTTCCTTACCATGCACTACACAGGTGTATCTCATTCCAACTCCACCCGCTTTGGTACTGGCAGCTCTCTTCATATCTCTTATCCCATCGATGTCATATATATTTCCGTCTTCCCAGGTAATTGCCTTAGGAACTAGAATTCCGTCTTTTGAGAATTTGGCCAGCACTTCCACGTATACTTTGCATGACTCCATTGACTCATCCCTCCTTAACGATTACTTCCCTAAAATAATTTTCTATCAGAACATGCTTAACGTCATTCATTTTTGAACTATCCTCCCTCTAAGCAAAATACCCATGCGGATGAACCGTATGATCTTCCTTTGCATTGATTGCAGAAAGTGCTGTATCAAAATGCATCAGTCCTCTCTGCACACTATAAAACCCAAATCTTTTTCGGATGGTATCAACTGCTGTATCCATCTTCATCTGCTTTTCTCTCTGTTCCACACTGGAAAAGAGATCCAACTGCTCCCAGTAAGTATCTAGGACTAACTCTGCTGCTCTGACTCCTACGCTTCTAATTGGTTTATGCCAGTTATAATTCTCCTTGAAAATGCGGTATGCTTCCTCTGCAATCTCTTTTGTCACATTAGTTGCGTGGTCAATTTTATGCTGTCTAGTAAAAGAATACAGTTCATTATCCCTGACGCTGATTTCCACCACTCTGCATTTAAAACCATTTTCCCGAAGCCTTGCAGCCACACTCTCTGCTAAGACATATAGAATAATCTTTACATCTGTATCATTTATCAGATCTCTTGGTGTAGTTGTACTGTTTCCAATGGATTTAATGAGTGCACTGGTATTTTCCAACTTTACTGGAGAATCATCATAGCCGTTGGCAAATGCCCATAGGACACTTCCCATCTTTCCAAACTGTGCATGAAGAAAATCTTCATTTGCAGTTGCAAGATCGCCGATAGTCCGAATCCCAATCTTTTGAAGCTTTGCATTGGTACTTCGACCTACATACAGAAGATCAGATGCTGATAAATTCCATGCTTTGGTCTTGAATTCATCCCGATACATGGTAGTGATTGCATCTGGCTTTTTATAATCGGATCCCAGCTTGGCAAATATCTTATTAAATGAAACGCCAATACTTACTGTGATACCAAGTTCTGATTTCATACGGTTGCTAATCTCTTGTGCCACCTTATAACCATCTCCCTCGATACTCACACTGTCCGTAATATCCAACCACGATTCATCGATACCGTACGGCTCCTGCAAATCCGTGTATTCTCCATAGATTTCATGTGCCATCCTGGAAAATCTCAGATATAGATCCATCCTTGGTGATATGAAATTCAGCTCCGGACACACCTGCTTTGCCTGCCAGAGAGCCATACCAGTCTTAACACCACGTTTCTTGGCTAAGTAATCGGCAGTCAAGACAATACCATGTCTTGCTTCTGGATCTCCTCCTACTGCCAAAGGCTTACCTGCTAACTCTGGATGATGCAGATGCTCTATGGATGCGTAGCAACAATTCACGTCCGAATGCAATATTGTTCTGTCCATTCCTCCTTCGCTTCCTTTCATTTACTTACATACAAGTCCGTCCACATTGTTTGCCGTCCCAGTAATGTCAAGTATATATCCAAGTATTTCGGATATCAATAGCCTCTTTGGTAGAATTGTCTTATATTATTAGATTTTTGTTGATTTCATACAATACCTATGCTATTCTATATCTGAGGAAATGAGACATTTCACATAAACAAATATTGGTTGCTCTACCTATAAGAGCTTAGAAAAGAGGTACACATTATGTACTCAGTAGGACAAATCATATCAAAGTATAGGAAGCAGAACGAATACTCACAGCCTGAACTTGCAGCTGCTCTTGAAAAAGAAAATATTAAGATCAGCTATAAGACAATCTCCAGCTGGGAAAAAAGTGGAAGTGAACCAAGTGTTACCACTTTCCTGACCCTCTGCAAGATTCTTCATATCACAGATGTATATGAAGATTACTTTGGAGTAAATCCAGGTAATATCCTCTCACAACTAAATAAAGAAGGAAAAGAAAAGGCTCTGGAATATGCCGACCTTCTTATTTCATCCGGCAAATATGAAAAGCAAAAAGCAGAAATCATTCCATTCCCTACTAGGGAATTAAAGCTCTATACCACTATGGTATCTGCCGGTACTGGTAACTTTTTAGATGGAACTGATTTTGAAATGATCGAAGTCGGTGATGAAGTTCCAGAAAATGCTGACTTCGGTGTAAGAATCACCGGTGATAGTATGGAACCTAAATACATCAATCATCAGATTGTATGGGTCCATCAGCAGGATGCTCTAATGCATGGCGAAATCGGTATCTTCTGTTTGAATGGAGATGCTTTCTGTAAGAAATTACAGGATGATAGTGACGGATTATTCCTAATCTCGCTAAATAAAAAATACCCACCAAGACCAGTGGGTGAGCATGATTCATTGACAATTTTTGGCAAAGTCGTTGGATAGAGTACTTTTTAACGGACATCTCTTTCTTTATAATCTCTATTGTAAGCTGGCCTTGCCAACAACCTACACATTAGAAATCACTTTATGAAAGAAGGGATACCCATGGCTGTAAAATGCAACCTGAAACAAATTCGTATTGATCGTAATCTTCAGCAGAATGAAGTTGGTACTGCCGTAAATACAGACGGAAGAACCATCAGCAGATATGAAACAGGCGAACGCTGCCCTAATATGGAAATGGCACTTCGCCTGTCTGCTTACTTTAAACTCTCAATCAACGAAATCTTTGAACTCGATGATGAAGATAACACCCCTCGTTAATATTGGAGGTATGCTTATGGAAAAGAAATATGAAATCATTGCTGTCGATTTCGATGGCACTTTATGTTATAGTAACTGGCCAGAGCTTGGAGAACCAAACCATGCTCTTATCGCCTATCTTAAAGAATGGAAACGAAACGGCAATAAACTCATTCTCTGGACCTGCCGTGCCAACGAAGCTCTGTCAAAAGCAGTCTCCTGGTGCCACAGACAAGGTCTAGAATTCGATGCAATCAATGATAATCTCCCAGAAGTCGTTGCTAAGTATGGTAACAACAGCCGAAAGATTACTTGCGATTATTATATTGATGATAAGATGTTGCCGGTTCCATCACTATTAGTTCACTAATTGTTCTCCTTGGACTTCAGCATATAGAAGTTCAGGGAAACTCCTAAATCAAATAATCAAGTTGTACCTTTATCCAATATGGTAAGTCCTTGTAATTCTTTTCTAGCACTTTATGTATCTTCTTATCAATATCTTCTGTATTTTCAACTACTTGATCTTTTAAATCGAAACAATTTTCATATAAATAAATAGCCGTTTCCCTTGGTATACCCATCTCTATCAAATTTCTAGTTATGGCATCGCAAGCACCTGTCTGCATACTCGTCAAAAAAGAGCTATCCGAATTAATAATATCGTAAAATGGTTTTAACAGTAATGGAAGCCTAAACGATATTGTCGTCTGTAATAATTCTATTGTTTCTTCAATCTTTTCTTCTGCATCTTCTCCCTCAAATCGTTTTCCAGAAAGTATTTCAGATAGTTTATTGCCTTTTGACCATTTTAATGCATTTGAGACTAGAATTCCACGACCCTTTCCATCTCTATATGATTCTGGAATGTATCGTTCATACATGTATTTCGTTTCTTGATTGTCTCTTAAAAAATGCATCATACTATCAATATTTTTGCGAATATTTTTATCATACGGAGTATTCGGAATTTCACCTTGAAATTTTTGATATATATAATCGAGCACTAAAGGATCCCAGTACCTATTTTGTTCACATACACCTTTGGGTACAGATATATTTTGTAGTTTTGCATACATCGCTGCTATCTGTTCCTTAGTGAAGCTAATACCAACTTCCTTCATTCTAGTTCTAGACTTAAGTCCATATCTGAAAATAGTTTGGCGTATATAAGATACAAGATATCCATACTGTTTCATATCAGATCCAACTACAGCATTGGTATTTAATGCATTTTCAATTTCTTCCCTAAACTCTTCAAATTTTTGTTCATAATTCGAAGGTAATTCCTTCGTAGTATTTTCGAATAGTGTTTCTTGTTGATAATCATCTAATTCGCTGAATTCACTTTCATCCATTACAAAGGTTCTTCCGACAAAGTCCTTCATCAATCTTCCAGCTCTTCCTCTCAGATTTGCCATTTCGTAACTTGTCAGTTCAGACGAATTCATAAGCCTCTTTACATATAAATGAGGGTTTCGTATGTATACATTTTGAGCTGGAAGATTAACCCCCTGTAACAATGTTGTAGTACACACGACATTCTTAATTCGCTTTTCAGCAATCGCCTTTTCTAATGTTCTTCTGACATGCATCGGTAATTTTCCATGATGATATGCCACTCCTTTTTCAATTGTATTACATAAAGCATATCTTTCATGGACTGTACTACGATAATACTCTATAAGATTATTTTCATACTCATTACATTTTTCATAAGAATCTATTGATACAGCAATTTTACGGGCTGCTGATGATGTCGGAGCAAAAATGATATTCTGCTCACCTCCTGTATTAGTAATAAAGTTTTGAAAATATCCTAAATACTCATCAGAATAAGTTTTTCTTCCATATCCCGCAATAACATTTGCATTATCAATTTCGCGTACAATTGGCTCGTCATTCAAATTAGAATATTGCTTAAAATAATACTTCTTTCCGACTTTATTGATACTGTAGGTAATATTTAAAACCGGGCTAATGTCTGTTTTATGAGAATCCGCCTTATTACCAAAAATGCTTTTTCCAACTTTCTCAATATTGTTTATTCTCGGTCCTGATATGATAATTTGTCGAACATTCTTATTATGCCGAAATTCTACAAGTGTATCATATAGTATCTTTGCCCTTTCATCCTCATCACTTACAATCCTTTCAATATTTTGGATTTCATCTGCAACAAGAACTAATGGCTTTTCAAATGCTTTATTACTATTTGAAAACGCTGCTATTGCTTTTTCTTGCGTCAAAATATATATACGGTTCTTTTGAATATATTTTTCTTGTTCGTAGCTATTAAGAATAATACAATCTTTGCATTGTGCCCTTTTTAGCATTTTATTGAAATCTTCTGTCACCTGATTAACCAAGCTTAATGTTGGAACAATATAAACCACGTCTATTTCTTCTTCGGTTAACAATTTCACTAATTTAAGTAAAATTACAAAAGATTTTCCGGCTGATGTAGGAGCTGAAATTCCAATTATTCTTTCTTTCTCCATGCTTAACCAAATTTCTTTTTGAAAATCAGTCAGTAAAAAAATCTCTTCTCCTAGTGTTACTTCGTTACATGCCTGTCTTATGGACAATTCTATTTCATCCACTCTGCTTAATGCTGGTGAAAAAAGCCCTCTTTTATTATCAAAATTCTTATCACATATTATCGCTGATGTCGGGTATCCTACTTTGGTTAGGAATTTGACAATTATATCTTTCAGATTATATTTTTTTCGATCTGCATGTTCCCACATTAAAGCAATAAGCGAAATGATTATATTAATATCGGGAGAAGACGACATAGCTGTTTCATGGTCTAAATAACGGATTGTACTGTATATCAATTTATCAGTTACAATCACTTCTTCGTTTCTAAATTGAGCCTTTCTTGATATCACATTGTAATCTATTTCAAGCCATTGCTTTATCAGTTCATCTGATTTTATCACCTTGTCACCTACAATCTTTTTTGGAATTCTTCTGCTAGTTCTTTAAGTTTCCAAACAGGAAAAACAATATATGTGATTCTTGACAGTATTCTATTGGTTTTCAAATCAATCTTACTATTGTCATAATTTTCAAATCTACTCTTAATAATTTTTTCTATTTGATCTTGAATATCTTCTTCATTCGTCAGATCTACATCTTGATCTTCATTGTAAATAATGATACTAACTAAATGTACTTCAACCTGGTCTAAGGTATTATCAATATATTGTTCTGCAATTTCATTTAATTCATCATCCAAAAAATCCTCATGAACATACGATTCAATTTCTGCTCGATGATTTTTATATGTAGTTAATATACTATCGATTGCATTTGCAAATGCCTTATTAAAACTTTTTTCAGATGAATATGTCTTAGCCTCTCCAAGAATAAACACATTCTTTCCATTTTCAACTTTATAATGAATAGCATCTGCTCCAAATCGCTCCAGCTTATTATTTGTTGTAATTGGCATTTTACGCAGTAATGGTACTGCTTTAAAAAATCTTTGTATGCAATGAAATAATAGTAGCTCTCCAAGTTGTCCTTGTATCAATAATCTATCTGTACTTCGATTTGCTCTAAACTTCTCTTTTGCCCGTCTAATAATGTATGCAGCAGATTCATTTCTAGATTTACCAGATTTAAGCGCCTTATCATACAATTTTTCATATTTTTTCTGGCTATATACCCAATCTGTAATCGTATCTTCAAGAGTATTTATGAATTCATTTCTCAATTCAAAAGTATCTTGATATTCAATAAATATTCCATAATGATTTTTATCGGAGGGTTCAATATCAAACTTTTGGTTAATCACATGTATATAGTTAAACAAACTGTCATTGGGTATTAGTTTTTCAAGTATTCCTTGTTCATCCATTTGTATTTCTCCCCTCCCTACCTAAAAGAACTCCCTATTTAAAGCTATTGATTATACTTATTTTCAAATTCAGAATATGCAATCAATCGATTTCTTAAGGTCTTATTAGTATCGTTTGATTTGACAATATGAACCTCTCTATGACAATTTGGACATAATGCAACTGCATTATTAATCGTATCTTCTCCTCCATCTGCAAGTCTGATAACATGATGTTCTTCCAAATAAGGATACCCTTTTTTATCTT
The DNA here is from genome assembly GCA_964595855.1 of uncultured Lachnospiraceae bacterium. Lineage (GTDB taxonomy): Bacteria > Bacillota > Clostridia > Lachnospirales > Lachnospiraceae > RGIG8767. The sequence goes on from CAZQTM010000032.1 coordinate 11,253, forward strand.
TGAAAGGTGCATCTTTACCACACAAATCGCATTTACCCTCTGCACGCTTTTTTACATATGCAGATATCTCTGGATCACGGTCATATACTGTAGTTGTCGTCGTTTTCTCAGTTTTTCTTTTTCTACTACTCTTCCCTTTTGCTCGATTATACAATCTATCTATAGATTCTTCTGCTAGCTGTTCTTCCTGTTTTTGAAATTCCTCACGAACAACTTTTTCTGTATTCGAAAAACCTACAGCCTCTAGTAAAAACGTAAATGTAAATCCTCCATCTTTACGTTTCTTTCTATCTATTCTAATGTTTGTAAATCCTGGAATAATACAATATGCAATGACATACAAATAATTTTCTGATTTAGAAGACACATAATACCTTGTTCCTTTATCTTTATCTGTATCATCAGTCGGTTTCATATAGAGAACAAAATTAGTATCAAATGATTTTCTCTTAATCTTTTGGTATCTAGTAATCCAGCCGTTCTCATTCACATTTTTCCAACTATCCACCTTACGATCATAAACATCATAATCATGTAATGTATTAGATGCGTATTCTTGCTGTACCTCTTTCATATAATTAAGTAAATTGTCTTTGTCAAATCGATATTCATTTGTACTTGCAAGTTCCAAGCAATTCTTTCCATCAAGTGTTATTGGCTTTCCTGTGCAATTCCAAAATTCTAATGAATTGGGGGGCACAGTTATTTCCCCTGCGAGTCCGTTCCCTGCGCTAAAAATATGCGAAGCATATGCTGGAATCGCAAATAAAAAGCAACTGTCTCCATCTACATAATTTCTTTTTGCCATTTTTTTAATCCTCCAATGCCTTCTCAATTTCATTGACGAGTTCTATCATTTCCTGCTCATTCTGCGTCATTCCTACTTTCATCAAATGCTTTACGTCTACCAATATCCCCAGTATTTTCTCATAACTTTTCTGATTACTTTTCCAGCTGCTAATTGCAACTCCAATGTTATTTATATTTTTATCTGGCAATGCAGCATAGGGCATAAGAAAAGCATTATATACTTGAAAACACTCTCCATGCAATTTCTTAAATTTATCCTGCTCAGCAATATACTCACCATAAGTAATCTGTTTATTTATAGATGTAGATTCTGGCAAATCTGATGGGCGACCTGTTGCGCCAAACTTATAATATTTGGCATCCAACACATACACATTGCCGTTATAGATCATTATCGTATCTGGTTCCAAGCAAGCATTATCATATGATTTTCCTTTTATTATCCATGAAGTTTTCGGAAAATATTGATCTTTATTTTCTATCCCATATACTCGGTCTATAAGTGCTTCCCATACATATTCAAACCGATACGTTCCATACTTAAATTCATTGTCAGAATTATTTGATCCCTTGTAATCAACAATCGCAAGCATTTCTGTAAACAATTTTCTATTTCTGTCATTGTATGTAGATGCAATTTTATCCCTAAGAACAGAATAGAATAACTTATATCGAAACCTTATTCTAGGTTCCTTTGGCAATTTGCTCGTAAACAGCCATCCAACTTTAGCGAAACTTTCAAATACACAATATTCGTGTATTTGCGAAATAATTTCATTTTCATTAATGGTATTTTTTTTCGTCACAAAGTCAAGATAGAATACGCTATTATCCTGTACATATGGATCCTGTGTTTTGATTGTTCTATTCCAATCGATTTTTCCCCTTTTAGATACAATATATTTTGTTTCTCTTTCTTTATAGTATCCACGTTCATAGAAATCCCTTATAACATATAAATAAGCTTGTAAAGGAAACGCAGTATCAGTATAGTTATTGGAAGATTTTTGCAAACTGGATTCTTTCTTTTTTGTCATTATTCCAATAATGTTCAACAACATGATAATATCTTTCCGCAATTCTTTATCATTATCTGATATATTGAATCCTAAAGGAAAATGTATACTGAATTTCCCTTCTTCACATAGAAAACCAACAAAAGTATCTTCATCCCAGTTTGTGTTTATTGAGCATTTATCTCTTATTGAAAAATTTTGCACCGAATACCCTCCTTAGTCATTACTCTGTTTCGGATTCCATGCTTTCCTGGGTGCTCATTTTTTTGAGCATCTTAGAATATAATTCTGCTCTTAAAACTGTTTGTAATTTATCACTTGGAGCTGTTTCATACGCCTCAAGTACTTCTTCTAATGAACCATATTTTTCATCAAAAACAGTTTCTTTATCCATTTTGAATGCATCGTCCCAAAGATACTTTAGAACTTTTTCTGGGAAAACGTTTTTTGTAAGTTCACATTTACGCACGAAGTAAGCTCCAAGTCTTTTATCTTCCGAGCTACTTACATCGCGATTGATTTCTATTATTTGATCATTAATTACAGTAGCAAAAGATCCCCAGTTGACTCTTGAACCCTCAATTGCATCTAATGCATGGCTTCCCTCTTCAAAAACAAATTTATTTGGAATATGTTCCATTTTCCATCGTCTTTGAAATGCAGTATCTAAAGTAAACACATTTTGATCTGCCGTATTCATAGTTGCCAATACTGACATATTTGAAGGAATCTTCACTTCATGTTCTGAATCACCATATACTACTTCTGCGACATCATAATTAGAAATTCCATATTCACTTTCTCCAACTACATCGACAGGATAATTTTCTGTATCCTTACGATCTAGTAACTGGAATATTTCTCCGAATATTGCTGGTGCATTTCCTCGATTTATTTCTTCGATAATTAGGTAATAGTAATTACCCGGATTGTTCCATGCTTTCTGTAACATTTTTGTGAATGGACCTGGCGTAAATACATATTTTAAATTTCCCTCTACTACTCTCGGAAGAATTTGTCCCACAAAATCTGAATATGTATAGTCAGGATGAAATACAACTCTTTCTATTCTTCTTTTATCCGCACAGTATTTCTTTTGGATTGTGTGACTTTTTCCTGCTCCTGGCACTCCGTATAACAGAATATTTTCAGCACCAGTTACTCTTTGAGCATCCTTATTATGGTTCGTCAAATCTGCTTCATTTGGTAATTCCTCTGTAATTCCATAGAATGCACAAAATCTATCATACTTATATCTATCGAAGAAATCACGTCTGCT
>CAZQTM010000033.1:0-14195 GCA_964595855.1 uncultured Lachnospiraceae bacterium
TGGATAAACCCAATGGTACGATTTTGGATATTATGAGCCTTTAAATCCCGTAACAGTTCCTCCATCGTAACGAAAATTCCCGTATTATAAGTCACAGATGCAAATATGATATGACTGTACTGAAAAACAGCAGAAACGATTTCTGATGCAGGTATTACAGAAACATCATACATTACCGTTTTGATACCCATTTCCCTTAACCTGCATGATACAATATCCGCCATATTTTCTGTATTTCCATATATGGATGCATACGGAATGAGTACACATATTTCTTCCGGAATATAATTGCTCCATTTCTGATACTTCTCTAGATAGAATTTGATGTCGTTTCTCCAGACAAATCCATGTAAAGGGCATATCATACTAATAGTAAGGGAATCAATTTTTTTCAGAATCGATTGAACCTGTGGCCCATATTTACCTATGATATTGGCATAATAACGGCGGGCTTCATCCAAGTAATCCCTTTCAAAATCAACTTCATCTGCAAACAGAGCTCCATTGATTGCACCAAAGGTTCCAAAAGCATCTGCAGAAAAAAGAATTTTGTCAGTCTCATCATACGTAACCATTACTTCCGGCCAATGTACCATTGGTGCCATATAAAATCTAAAATTATGCTTTCCGGTATTTAGAGTATCCATTTCTTTTACTAGATTTACGGAAACCTCAACATCAAAAAACTGAATAATCATATTTTGTGTCTTTGCATTACATACGATTTCAACTTGCGGATAACGTAACAGTAATTCTTTAAGCGTAGCAGAATGATCCGGTTCCATATGTTGTATCACTACATAGTCCAATTGTTTTCCTGATAACACATATTCAAGATTTTCAAAGAAAGTCTTTCCAACTGCTTTATCTACCGTATCAAAAAGAACCGTTTTATCATCCAATAATAAATAGGAATTATAGGAAACTCCATGAGGTACCGAGTAAACTCCCTCAAAAAGAGAAAGTTTTCGATCATTACCTCCTACCCAAATAAGATCTTCCTTTACTTTTCTAGTACAATACATAATTTACCTCCTATCTGGTCACTTCCTAATTTTCAGCAGCCAGTTTTTTTAAACGTTCATATCTCTCTTTGGCATTTTTCTCAGCCTTTTCCAAAAGTTCCTTCGCACGTTCCGGATTTGAACGAGTAAGTGCACTAAACCGTACTTCTCCATTATAGAATTCTCTATAATCCAGTTTTGGTTCTTGTGAATCAAGAACGAATCCATTTTTTCCCTGTTCCTTTAACCTTGGATCAAATCGGAATAAATTCCAATAGCCACACTCAACAGCTCGCTTCTCCTCTGTCTGTGAATAAGTCATTCCGCCTGATATACCATGTAGAATACAAGGTGCGTATGCAATAATAATAGAAGTTCCGTTATAGCTTTCGGCTTCACTTAACGCCTTAACACATTGAAAATTGTTTGCGCCCATGGATACCTGCGCAACATATACATCTCCATAACTCATAGCAATATCTGCAAGACTCTTCTTTTTTCCTTGTTTACCATTTGATGCAAATTCTGCCGTTGCACCTGTCTGTGTAGACTTGGAAAGCTGACCTCCCGTATTGGAATAAACCTCTGTATCCAATACTAAAATATTAACATCCTCTCCAGACGCAAAAATATGATCAAGCCCAGAAAATCCAATATCATATGCCCATCCATCACCGCCAATTATCCACTGTGATTTTTTGGAAATAATATCCTTATCTGCGAGAATACTGGTTACTAATGAATTATCTACTCCTACTTCCACCTTTTCGAGCACTTTTACAAGTTCATCTGTAGATATACTGTTTTCCTTACCATTATGAAACGTATTGAGATAATTCAAACATGCCTGTCTGACTTGTTCATTCTCTGCACTATCTGCGAGTTCATTCACTTTTTGGCGAATACTATCTCGTCGCATATTCTGAGCAATTTTCATTCCATACCCAAATTCGGCATTATCCTCGAAGAGAGAGTTTGACCAGACAGGTCCTCTTCCCCTTTCATTTACAGTATATGGCGTTGAAGGAGATGAATTACCCCATATAGAAGAGCAGCCCGTTGCATTTGCAATCATCAACCTGTCTCCAAATAAATGGGTGACCAATTTTGCATACGGTGTCTCTCCACATCCAGCACATGCTCCCGAAAATTCTAATAACGGTTTTTTAAACTGACTTCCCTTTACAGTTTCCACTTTGAATTTTTCAAATAAATCCGGTTTCTCAGGTAATGTCTTACACCAGTCAAAGGCTTCTTGTTGACCCTTATCAACCATCTCATGAGGAGTCATAACTAAGGCTTTTTTCCCTTGTTTACCTGGACAGACATTTGCACAGGAACCACATCCCATACAATCCTGTGTTGATATAATTGTTCCAAAAGAAAGTTCATCGAAACCAAGCATTTTTGTCGTTTTTGTTCCCTTGGGTGCTGCATCTTTTTCTTCCTTCGTAAGTGCAATTGGGCGAATAACTGCATGTGGACATACAAAAGCACATTGATTACATTGAACACAGTTTTCCGAATTCCAAACCGGAACATCCACAGCTACTCCTCTTCTCTCAAAAGCAGATGTACCGGGCGGTGTTGTTCCATCTGCATATGGAACAAATCTGGAAACTTCAAGTGAATCACCTTCCTGTTTTGTAATAGAAAGTTGAACATTATTGACAAAGTCTACTATTTCCTTATTACTTAAATTTCTTCCATCCCTGTTTTTTTCCGTTATTGGATGAAGGAGTTCATCCTCTTTACAGTCTTTCCAAGTGTCAGGAATAAATACTTTCAAAGCACCTGTAATTCCCCTATTAATCGCTTCATAATTCATTTGAACAATGTCAGCACCTTTTCGTGCATATGTCTGTTCTGCTGCCTTTTTCATATATTTTATAGCATCTTCTACGCGAATTACTCCTGATAGTTTAAAGAAAGCTGCCTGTAATATGGTATTAATTCGCTCACCAAGTCCAACTTCCTTTCCTATTTTAATTCCATCTATGGTATAGAAAGAAATCTTATGATTTGCTATGTATTTTTTTACCTGCCCTGGAAGATTTTTTTCTAATTCTTCTCCATCCCAAGGACAATTTAGTAAAAAGGTTCCTCCATCCTTCAAATCCTGCACCATGTTATACAAATTAACATATGCCGGATTATGACATGAAACAAAATCTGCTTTATGAATCAGATAGGTTGAACGAATTTTCTCTTTTCCAAACCGTAAGTGCGAAATAGTAACACCACCTGATTTCTTGGAATCGTATGCGAAGTATGCCTGTACATACAAATCAGTGTTATCACCGATGATTTTAACCGAATTTTTATTCGCCCCTACTGTTCCATCCGCACCAAGTCCCCAGAATTTACAACTTATCATATCTTTTGGAGCTGTAACCGGTTCTTCCTCTACTACGAGAGAAAGATTAGTAACATCGTCTGTAATACCAATTGTAAAATTCTTTTTCGTATCATTTTTAAATACAGCAAGAATCTGTCCCGGTGTCGTATCCTTCGAACTTAAGCCATATCTTCCAGAAAAAATCTTTACATTTTCAAATTGACTTCCTTGTAAGGCTGCCAAAACATCAAGATACAACGGTTCTCCAACAGAACCCGGTTCTTTGGTTCTGCTAAGAACTGAAATCTCCTTTACTGTATCCGGAATAACACTTATCAGATGCTTAATTGAAAACGGTCGATATAAGCGAACTTTAACTAACCCTACCTTCTTGCCCTGAGCTAAAAGATAATCAACTGTCTCTTCAATTGCCTCACATACAGAACCCATCGCTATAATAATTTTCTCTGCATCCTTTTCCCCATAATAATTGAAAAGACCATAATTAGTTCCTATTTTCTTATTAACTTTATTCATATATTCTTCAACAACCATTGGCAGGGAGTCGTAATAACGATTTGAGGCCTCTCTTGCCTGAAAGAAGATATCCGGTTGCTGAACACTGCCTCGTTCACATGGATGCTCCGGATTCAGTGCGCGTTCACGAAATGCCCTCACTGCATCCAAATCTATCATTTCTTTTAAATCTTCATAATCCCATACTTCTATTTTTTGATATTCATGAGAGGTACGAAATCCATCAAAAAAATTCATGAAAGGAACTCGTCCCTTCACTGCCGAGCAATGAGAAACCGGAGTCAAGTCCATTACTTCTTGAACACTTGATGAGCACAACATGGCAAACCCAGTCTGTCTGCATGCATAGATATCCTGATGATCACCAAAAATGGAAAGTGCATGTGTAGCAATGGTCCTCGCTGAGACATTTAACACTGCAGGCAATAATTCTCCTGCCATCTTATACATGTTTGGAATCATTAAAAGAAGCCCCTGAGAAGCCGTAAATGTTGTCGTAAGAGCACCTGCTGCCAATGCTCCGTGTACTGCACCTGCCGCTCCGGCTTCTGACTGCATCTCCGTAAAACTTACTCGCTGTCCAAATATATTTTTTCTTCCTTCCACTGCCCATTCATCAATATGCGCAGACATTGGAGAAGAAGGTGTAATAGGATAAATTGCCGCCACCTCAGAATAGGCATATGAAACATGCGCTGCTGCCTCATTTCCATCCATTGTTTTCATTTCTCTTTTCATTTGCTACCTCCATTCTCAATACACTTTCAACCCCTTGAAACTTAATAATAAAAACAAATCCTCCTTTCGTATTTTACGTGGTCAGTTGACCATATAGATACAGAAGGAGGATTTTTTCAGGTTTATCTATTACATAAAATCTTCACATATAGGACAACGACATCCTAAGTCTTTGTCTCTCTTATTCAGTTCATCAAAAACTTCTTTTGGAACTTCAATTTCATCAATGTATTTTGACTCCACATCTTCTGGATTACAGTAATACTTCTTTGCTATTTTTTTCTTAAAGAATTCAAAATCAAATATTTTACCTTTTCTTAAATTTCTCTCTTCACTAAATAATAATGGAGTAATTACCTCTTCATAATGATAATTTCCATTTATTTTAACAATATCACATACGATTACCTCTTTTATTTCTGCACCACATATATAGCAAAACATATATATTCTCCCTTCTTATTATTTATTCCTTTGTAAACATATCCTTACCAAGCCCGCATATTGGACATACCCAATCTTCTGCTACCTCTTCAAATGGTGTTCCAGGTGCAATCCCTTGATCGGGATCCCCTAAAACTGGATCATAAACATAACCGCATGCACAAACATACTTATCCATTCTTTTGCCTCCTATTTAATATTCATAATGCATAATCAAATATTACCACATTTTATTTTTTTATACTACATAAATTTACAGTACTTAACATTTATTAAGCATAACAATTAAAATCAGTTAATGGATTTCTGAAAATTTTATTCTTCATCCTGAAGTGCTGCAAACCCATGTTCATTGGTTCGTATCTTTATTACATCCTCAACATCATAAACAAATATTTTACCATCCCCGATATTACCAGTGTAAAGTACTTTTTGAACGGTATCAACCAGCACTCTTGTAGGAATCTTACTTATTACCACATCAATTTTAATTTTAGGAAGTAATCGTGCATCTACCGGAGCACCACGGAAATAAGTTTTATGTCCTTTCTGTATCCCATGCCCAAACACATTTGTTACCGTCTGTCCGGTTACTCCTAATTTATCAAGAGCATCCTGAAGTGCTGCAAATTTTGTCTGATTTGTTATAATGGTAACCAATGTAATTTTTACTCCAGTATGTTCTCTATAAACTACCGGTACTGCGTCATTAATTTCTACACTACGTTCTGTGTTTTCAGTTACAACAGATTCACCATCTGTATCTGTAACAACATCTACTGATGCAAAATCAGGATATGCAACGTTTCCATGTTCTCCTATATCAAGTCCTGCTAATTCTTCTTCTCTGGATACCCGTATTCCCATAATCTTTTTAATTACAAACCATACAAAAAGAGCTGATGTGAAAACAAAAATTCCTACTGAAATAATACCTAATGCCTGTATCCCTAACAACTTAAGGCCTCCCCCATAAAACAAACCATTTTTAAGGGAATAACTGGTTACACCTTCTTTTGCAAACAACCCTACGCATAAGGTTCCAAATATACCACATAACAAATGAACCGATGTTGCACCAACGGGATCATCAATTTTAATTCGATCAAAAAACATTACTGCAAATACTACCATAATACCTGCTATTGCACCTATTAAAATAGAAGCTCCAACTGTTACGTATGCACAACTTCCTGTTATTCCAACAAGACCAGCAAGACAACCATTTATTGTCATTCCAAGATCTGGCTTTCCAATTACGATCCATGCGGTCGCTGTAGATGTCAGAACTGCTGCAATAGCAGCCGTATTAGTCGTCATCAGTATGTAAACTACATCTGATGGATTCTGGAAACTCATAGTCGATCCCGGATTGAAACCAAACCAGCCAAGCCATAAAACAAATAAACCTATTACTGCGAGAGACATATTGTGTCCCGGAATTGCTTTTGCCTTTCCATCTTTTCCATATTTACCAATACGCGGCCCCAGAAGCATTGCACCTGCAAGTGCTGACCATCCTCCTACGGAATGTACGACTGTATCTCCCGCAAAATCCATAAATCCGAGATTAGCCAGCCATCCTCCTCCCCATACCCAATGCCCAACAATCGGATAAATGAATAAAGTTAAAATGAAGGAAAAAATAATAAAAGCAATATACTTAACACGCTCCGCTACAGCCCCCGATACGATGGTTGCCGCTGTACCGCAAAATACAAGCTGAAAGAAAAATTTTCCCCAAAAGGGAACATTTGATGTCAGTGTATTTTCGTAGAATGAAAAATCAGAATCACCTAAAATAAATAGATGTTTGGTACCTATAAATGAATTATCTCCACCAAACATTAATCCCCAACCTATCAATAGAAATCCTAATGAAGAGACTGCAAATACAATAAAATTCTTAGAAAGAATATTTACTGTATTTTTTGATCTTGCAAATCCTGCTTCTACAGCAGCAAATCCCAAATTCATAAAGAAGACAAGAATTCCGGCAAGAAATACCCATAATGTGTCAATTATCATTGTTGTATTCATATACTCACTCCTTTTAATTATGCAAAAAAAAAGAGGACAAAAACGTGTTTGAACGTTTTTGTCCTCAATATTTGCTTCTCTTTTATATCACATATATTAAAACTTAATTTCAATATTGTCAATACATTAAATGCATCTTTGCACTTTCTTAACATCGCGATCATTTGCCCAAATGAAATAAAGTGTCAGTAGAATTGTTACTACTTCCGTGACCGGCCCTACGAGCCATACTCCGGTTATCCCAAATAATACAGGTAATGTAAAAATACATATTAATAAGATTACAAGTCCTCTGGAAGATGAAATGATAGCCGATTCTTTTGCTTTTCCAATGGAAGTAAAATACATGGAAGTAATGGTATTTACTCCTTCAAAAAGAAACGAGATAACGAAGATTTTAATACCAGAGTCAACCATAGTCGTTACATTCTCATTTTTCACAAAAAGTTTACTATACCAATCAGCTGAAGCAAGCATGAAAAACATTACAATTATTCCTGCGCAAAAAGCAAATAGGTTAGCCATTCTACGAATTCTTTTGACAAGTTCCAATTCTTTTGCACCATAAGTAAAACTAAGTAGCGGGCTTGCCCCCTGTCCAAATCCGATTATGACCATGCTGAAAATATAGGATGTATAACCAACAATCGTAAACGCTGCAACACCATCTACTCCGAAATTTTTCATAATAACCCAGTTATATGCATACATTGCAATACACATCGACATTTCACCAATAAACTCAGATCCACCATTTAAAATTGTGTTGGTAAGATCCTCTTTTGAAAAATCAAATTTCTGAAATTTAAAAATATTTGATTTATTAAGAAAGAAACTGATAGAACAAAGTGCTCCAAGTAAAACGGAGATAAGTGAAGCCACTGCAATTCCAACAATGCCCCATGAAAACCATCTTACAAAAAGATAATCTAATATGATATTACAAATCACACTTAATATGCTTATCATCATGAAAAATTGTGGATTTCCTTCTCCTCTAATAAACATACCAAAGGAAGAATTTAATATCATGAATGGATACACAAAAATCATAATCATATAGTATTGTCTAAAGTATGTTTCTACCTCATTGCTTACATGAAGCATATTCATAACTGGTACGAAAAATAATAAAACGATGATACTTAATACAACCGAGATGATCAATGTTGTCAAGATGGTTTGATTAAATACATTATTACTCTTTTTTAGATCTTTCTTACCGAGTGCAATGCCTGCAATTGCCACCCCTCCAACTGACATCATAAGCCCAAGTGCCAGATACAAATACAGGATAGGAAGCCCAAGATTTACCGCAGCTATTCCTTCCTTACCAACATAATTTCCGGCAAAATAACCATCCGCAATGCTAATCAGTGATGTTAACACCATTGCAATAATAGCAGGAATTGAAAACTGTAACATTACCTTCACCGTATTTGATCTTATCTTTTCTAAATCCATATAAAAAACTCCTTTCCATTTCGAGTACTTTCCAGTGGCAGTACTCATTATAGAAAAGAGTTAAAAAATAAACTTCTGAATTCTTGCTTTATCTGATTGGTAAACAGATATCCATCACAATATGCATGGTATCACTGTCAATGTCATGGTAAATATCAAATCCATACCGCTCATCAATCTCATAATTACACTGCGGAAACCATACATTAAAAATGGTTTGGTAAGCGGCATAAATATCCTGTACCATTCCACTAAAATGGTAGATGGCAAATTTTCCGCCCTTAATGATACAAGTGTTTTCCAGTTTGCAGTCCTTATCCACGCTCATACAGATATCATACATACAATTCTCGATAGCAGTTATGGAAGGGTCGTCAAAGGTACGTTCAATGAAAACAGTATCTTCTTTTTTATACTCACGATACATATCCTGAAACTTGCACCACTCTATACCCATATTATGATAGTTTCCCTTTCTTCTTTCATAAATGACATAAAAATCATCCAGTGTCTGAATGGAAATCTTTTTCTTACAATCTTCTAACGCTTCGAGATGGTTTCTTTTTTTATGAAAGAAGGGGTGATTAATGGATTTATTCAATATTGTTTTTCTAAAATTTACAGGGGATATATTATGATGTTGCTTAAAAACAGAGCTGTAATTGGATGAGCTGTAACCATATTCCGCAGAAATATCCGTTATTGTTTTATCTCTTTCAACCTTTAATCGAAATGCACTCTGTTCCATTTTTACTCTCTTAATAAAAGAATAAAGACTTTCTCCTGTCTCTTCCTTGAAAATGCGACTAAAATAAAATTTAGAGAAATGGCAGTAGTCTGCAACATCCTCAATCTTTATATCCTCATTAATATGCTCCATAATATAATTTATTGCCTGATTGACTACTTCATTAGTTAACATAATATTGATTCCTCAAACTTTTTGCAGTTCATAACATTTTCTTCCATTTTATCATATAAATAAAATAAAAGACTTAATATTATGCAAAACTTTAATATTTTATCTATTGATGGTGGTGGAATTAAAGGAATCATCTCTGCAATTGTATTAAGGGATTTAGAACAATATATACAAACATACAGTCATAACCCATCCGCTCATCTTTCTGATTATTTTGATTTGATTGCCGGTACGAGTACCGGATCCATATTAACTGGTTTATATTTATGTCCTGATAAAGATGGAAAAGCAAAATATAGCGCACAGGATGCCTATGAATTGTATAAAGAATTGGGTTCAACTGTATTTAAAAAAAAGATGCCATATCAGATAAAATCCATATTTGGTTTGATACGAAGTAAATATGATAATAAAAAACTTTATGAATTATTAGAAAAAAGCTTTCAAGATGTAAAAATCTCAGAATTATTAAAGCCCTGCCTCATAACCGCATATGATTTAGATAGAGAAAGTGCTTATTTTTTTAATACCGAATCTGCAAAAATGTCCAAGGAAAAAAACTTCTATTTAAGGGATGCCATTCTTTCCTCAACTGCTGCACCTACCTTCTTTCCTTCTGTCCAAATAGAATCTATCGCAAAAAGGCAATTCTGTATGATTGATGGTGGTGTCTGCTGTAATAATCCAAGTATGTGTGCCTTTGCTGAAGCAATCAAAATGCCAGCTTATATTTCTATTGATAAAATTAATATCTTTTCCGTAGGGAATCTGACAAAACATTCCTCTAGTACTTGTCAGCAGGTACAAAACCGGGGATTAGTAGGATGGGTCTCACCTTTTATTGATATTACTTTATCAGCAAATACACAGACAGTTGATTACCAATTAAAAATGTTATTCAATACATTGAAAACAAAAGACAATTATATAAGAATAGATAAATTAGTATGTGATGACTTTAACATTCCCTCACTTGATGCATCATCCAAAAAAGATATCAATTTACTTATTCATCTTGGGGAGCAATTAGCCTATGAGTGGGAAAATGATATCAAAAACTTTGCCTATAAGCTTGTTTATGGATAATTTCTATTTTTGATTACCAAAAATTCTTTTTTCTATTTCTTTTGCTGTCGGTGTGATGGCTAGTCCGCCTAATGCAGTTTCTTTTAAACAGGATGGCATACTATCTCCAATTTGTTTCATGGCAATAATTACTTCATCCGCAGGAATCTTTGACTCGATTCCTGCAAGTGCCATCTGAGCTGCTGCAAATGCATTCACTGTCCCTAAAACATTCCTTTTAATACAAGGAACCTCCACAAGACCAGCGACTGGGTCACAGACAAGCCCAAGCACATTTTTCAGCGCGATTGCCGAGGCATCAGAACACATTTGTGGTGTACCACCACATAATTCTACAATAGCGGCGGCGGCCATAGCCGATGCCGAACCACACTCTGCCTGACATCCACCCTGTGCGCCAGCAAGGGTAGCATTCTTCTCAATTACAATCCCAATTCCACTTGCACAAAATAAGGACTTTATAGCATCCTCCTTCGAGACTTTTCTTTCTTCCATTAGCGAAATGATACAGGCAGGTATGATTCCACTTGCCCCCGCAGTCGGTGCTGCAACCACCTTTTTCATTGCTGCATTATACCCGGATACAGCTAATGCCTTTGTAATTGCACTACCCACCAGCGGGCCAAAAAGCGTTTTTTCACTACTTGCAAATTCTTTCATTTTATATGCGTCTGCTTTCGTTAACCCACTATTAGACTCTACATCTTTCTGACAGCCATTTACAGATGATTGTTGCATTACCTGCAAGACATCTTCCATTCGTTTCATTAAATCTTCTTTTGTTACCTGTTGTTCCTCTATTTGCTGTTCTATCACAATATCAGAAATTTTCTTATTCAGTTTCTCTGATAGTTCAACCAGATCACTAATAATATTTATGGTAATCATATTCTATTTCCTTTTCTACTGCTTATTTATTATGACGCAATTAATAATATCCTTTATCTTCATAATTTCTGACTTAATGTTATCCGGAATATGGTCATCCACTTCAATCGTCATTACTGCTATTCCACCACGCTCCATTCTGCTTAACTTGAAAGAGCATACATTGATATGTTTTTTAGCAAGAAATTTTGTTACATCCGCTATCATACCCGGAACATCCCTATGAAGAACGACCATGGTATCAAATTGTCCTGTAAAAAATACAGGCATATCATTAATTTCTGATATCTGAATATTGCCACCACCAATGGAAGATCCTATTACTTTTACCCTTTCTCCTACCTCGTTTTTAAGATGCACTATTGCGGTATTGGGATGATAATCTACCTCTTCCATAATTGGGTAAAAAGTTATTTCAATATCCTTTTTCTTTGCAATCTCAAGACTATCACATATTTTTTCATCGTCTGGCCTCATTCCGAGTATTCCACCTATAATGGCTTTATCTGTGCCATGACCTCTATAAGTTTTAGCAAAAGAACCAAAGAATCCGACGTCAGCTGTTTTTATTGTTCCCTTTATGAGCATACCTGAAATATTTCCAATCCTAACTGCTCCAGCTGTGTGAGAACTGGACGGACCAATCATGATAGGTCCCATAATATTAAATACATTCATTCTTTTTCCTCGTTGTGCTAATTACTTTTATTATGTACTTCCTGTCTGTTCTTCATTCTTTTATTAGGAAACAGAATAGTGAAATTCAGGCACAAAAATATACCACTTAAAACATCGTGCATTGTAAAAATCCGAATATTACGTTACTCTTTAATCAAGGAAGGGGGATAGTTGATGAAAGTCGAATTTATTGAAGACGCCACATTTAAGGAACCTCGTATTACCATACGGTGTGCTACTGCTGATAATCCCGAAATAAAACAGATACTATCTAAATTAACAAGCACGAATAAACAACAGTTACTGGTTACCAATACTGATAATAGGGAAAACGTTATACTGCTACCCTCAAAAATGCTTTATTCTGAAATCGTAGACCGACACATCTATCTATATACTACAGATCACGTATATGAAACACACCTCTCACTAGCAGAGATGGCAGACACTTTTAAAGAATATGGATTCTTTCGATGTTCGAAAACAATGGTCGTGAATCTATATGCCATCTGCCGTTTGAAAAGCGTTATGTCAGGCCGGATTATGGCAGAACTACTAAATGGGGAAAAAATATTGATAGCAAGACGCTACGCAGCATTACTTAGAAATGAAATTGAAAAATAAGGAGGATATTATTTATGAAATCATTTAAAAAATTTTATATCTTTGCTATGAACGCAAAACTCTATATGGCTATTTATTTTGTAGCTACGTTATTTATTGTATCTCTCATAACCTTTCTTTTTGGTGGAAAATCTATTACAATCCTAACCTTACTGGAAATGCTTCTGGTTAACTTTATTAATGGATTTTTACAGGCCTTTCTCTTGAATGAAAATACCGATTTTTCTCACGGAATATTCTTTGGTCGTTCCACCGCTTGGATTATTCTTTCCGTTGGAATCAGTACTGCCGTATGCATTATCTGCAAATGGTTTGAGGGGTATCCTAACTGGTGTATTCTTCTATTTGTCCTGTTATTAACGTTTGGATTCTGTGCAATGTTAATTGGCCTAAAATTTGAACAGGATGCAGATACGGTTAAACTGAATCATAATTTAGAGCATTATAAAAGTAATTAAGGATTATCCTTATCGATAATCCTGCATGACAAATTGTATATCAATTTTTCCACGGTACTCATTAATTGAGGGGTAATATATGACATCCAGATTTATTTCATCTGATGCATGATTACCCTGAAATAATGAGTCACATGCTTTAGCCCCATATTTCCCAGATACATATTCATTAAAATGATCCCGTCCTCTAAAAAGCAACAGGGTATAATTCTCTCCCTGTTCATCTTTTACCTGAAATCTCGCCATATCTCTATTTTTTCCCATGATGCTTCCACTAAGAAAAATCAGGCTTTTTTGTGCAAATACTGGCTTTTCATTTCCCGGTCCAAATGGTTCTAATACAGATAGCTGTTGAATTAGGTCTGAATTTACATAGGAAAATGGCATCGGAACATCGATTACAGTCTTCTCTTCATAATCCTCTGAAGTCAGCGTACATAAATCGTTGATTTTTTCTTTAAATGGTATTAGGTTCTCTTCCTTTAGTGATAGACCTGCTGCCAGCTTATGCCCACCGTATTTGGTAAACAGCTCCTTACACTTTGTCATTTCCTCATAAATATTATAAGATTCGATGGAACGCGCAGAACCCTTTAAATCTTCCTCGCCTTTTGTCAGTACAAATGTTGGCTTCCCATACCGTTCCCTGATTCTTCCTGCAATAATTCCTGCAAGGCTTTCATGTAAGTCAGGTAAAAACACTACCAGTACTTTATCATTTTGAAGGTGATTATTTTCAATTAATGCGATTGCCTGCTCGATCCCCTGTTGCGTCATTTCTTTTCGGTTGTCGTTTAACTCTTTTAAGTGGGTAGCCCGGGGTATTGCCTCCGCTAAAGATTTACTCTGTAATAATTCAAGTGCAATTTTTGCTGTATCCAGTCTCCCTGTTGCATTCAAACAGGGACCTAAGATAAACCCAATATGATAGGATGAAAGATTATTGGAATCTAAGTTATTAACCTTGATAAGTG
>CAZQTM010000034.1:0-2985 GCA_964595855.1 uncultured Lachnospiraceae bacterium
CCATCAGCCGGTGTTCCAACAATACCATAATCAATTGGAACCTCCTTCATCTGAAGGATAGTAGCAGTTGTTGAAACTTCGTTAACGCTTTTTGTAAGTTTTGTATCCTCAATCTCATTACCATCAATATCATACAGATGAACAGGAAGGGATATATTTACATCACTCTTTACCCCATCTACATTAATTTCAACCATAGCATGATCTATCTTGGATACTATGGACTCAGGGCCAGATATAATAACTGCATTCTGAACTGTTGATGTACCCCCAAGAAGATATCCGGCTGCTGGAGTATTTTGCACCTGTACTTCAATAGGAAGCTGGGTTTTCTTTATATTTTCTACATTAACATGTACAAATTCCTTGTCTGCTTTTATACTTTCAATCTTATTATCTGTTTTTGTGGTTGAGATTTCTATTGGTACCAGATTATCTTGCGTAATCTGCGTTAAATCTGCTGTTGCCACTATATTCTTCTCATTAAAAGAAGAAAATACTGAGCGACTTGCACGTACCGTCACTCGAATATTGTCAGTATTATCCAGTACCTCAACAAACTTTCCAGCATTCGTCATTGTTTTCAAATTTAAGAGCTGAACCGTAACATTATAATTACTTGGTGAAACAGGATCATTAATATTTATGGAAATAAGCCAAAGACATGCAGCAAAAAGAACTGCCAGAATTTTCAGACCCAGATTATGAGTTAGATTTTTTTTCATTCTTCACTCTTCCTTTCCATAATCTACGTTTCTTTTCATCTGGTATTTTGTTCTGAATTTTTTCCAGTTTGATTTCCAACTCCTCAGAACTTAATCCCCTAAAAAGATCTCCTTTATAAGCAACACTTATGTTTCCCGTTTCCTCCGATACAATTACCGTCAAAGAATCTGTTACCTCTGAGATTCCTACTCCTGCACGATGTCTTGTTCCAAGTTCCTTACTTAGTTGCATATTATCTGATAATGGAAGATAACATGTTGCAGATATAACACGATCACCACTAACTATAATTGCTCCATCATGTAATGGTGTATTATGTTCAAATATATTAATGAGAAGCTGACTTGTTACAATACCATCAACTTCAATGCCTGTTCTTTCATATTCCGATAATGAATCATTTTGCTGCACCACAATTAGCGCACCAGTTCTGACTTTCGCCATTTCTACACATGCCTTTGTAATCTCATGAATTGTCTTATCAGAAAATAATCCGGTATCATTGCGATTTGCATCAATAGAAAAGAAGTTAGAAAAGAAATTCTTTTTGCCAAGTTCCTCTAATGCTTTACGTAATTCTGGTTGTAATACAACAATGATTGCTGTGACTGCAAGTGAAAATACATTCTTTGCAATCCAAATAATAGTATTCATCTCTAAAATGGCAGCTACTAAAATAAAAGCCATAATAAAAATTATACCTTTTAATAACGACCACGCCTTCGTATTCTTAATCCACACCATTATCTGGTATACCAGAAAGGAAATAATTAAGATTTCCAGTATGTCGGGAATTGAAATTGTTGGGATATGCAGATTTGCTAAATAATTATCTGCAAAAATTCGAATCTGCTCCATGGTGTTTACCTATCCTGCATATATATTAAATAGTTTAGAAAACTTCTTTATTGATGTTCTGATGTATTACGTTTCACACCATTTGCTGTTCTTATAGTGCCTGTAGACCTCTCCGCTACTTCTACGCGTTTTGTGTTGATCTTTTTCACTTTTTTATCTGTTGCCGCAACTGCAATCTTGGGAACTGCCTTAACATAATAATAATATTCATCATCTTCAAACTGAACATTTTCAGTACGATTGTAATCAAGATTAAACTTAAAAAATTCCAGAAATCTGCAAAAAACACCAGCTATTATTGTACCAAATATAATGCCTAAAATAGAATAATTTAAGTCAAATAAAAAATCACCAACTAAAAGAAATGCTACATCCAAAAGAGCCCCGGCAATAATAGCAATGGACCATGAATGGTCTATCGAACGACGTCTGATAATAAAAACAAGCAGTAAGGTTGCAGCAAATGCTAAAATGGTAATAATCATTGCCTTATTGCTAACCAGACCATCTACAATAAACCGTAACTTCGTAAGCATCGTTTCAGTATCCATAGAAGTGATTGTAGTGGCGTTCATTTTGATATATTCAATCAAATAAGAAATTATGACTCCAAATGTGACGGATATAATAGAAACCGGACCACCAATTAAACCCATTGCGATCGGAATTAAATACGGAACCTTTAATGCAAATAATATTGGAGTTATCAGAACTACGATTGTTTCTTTTGGTACAAATCGTATGTAGAGCAAAAACATCAATATTAATATTACTCCTGCGACTAAAGCACATTCCGGTGCAAGTGTATAAAAGTGAAGAAGCATAAATACTCCAGCTAATATCGCTGTCATTCTTAAAGGTATAAAGGAGCATAACAATGCAACAACTACTACGACAACAATACTGTCGATCTTTGTCATATATCCAATCTGAGAATTAATCAAAATAAAAATAACAAATGATAAAAGGAACTTAAGTATTGGATTTAAATATGTTTCATTTTTTGAGTAAAAATTTTTCACTAACTCTTTTGTTTCTAGTAAACTTGACATTATTTTTTTCCTCTCGGAGATTACTTCATTAATTATAATATTTCGCCATTTTTTTTAGATTGTTATAATAAGTCCGTAAACTCTGTTTTGCACGGTTATAACGATAGCTGGCAAGTATATATGAAATTAGAGCATAAATACCTATACATAAAATATAAATCAGCCCAATACGCTTCCCAAAATGTAGTAAATCCACTTTGTAAATATCTTGTATAAAAAATTCAACATTATAAAAAGCAATAATTGCAGCTGCTATACAGAAAACAATCGTTCCATAAATAACAGATTTTAGTACCTGTAAACTAATATAATCACTTCTAAAATAGTTCGCTATGGAAACATATTTTTT
>CAZQTM010000034.1:3085-13973 GCA_964595855.1 uncultured Lachnospiraceae bacterium
ATAAGTCTTTCTTCTTTGACCCATTGACGTATCTGCGTGGTATCTACATCACACTCTTCTGAAACGGTTCTAACATCTGCATGTGCATGTTCCTGAACAAATTTCTTTACTTCCTGAAATTTTTTTTCCATATCTTCCCGGCATTGAGGGCAAAGGTATGGCCCTATTACATAATTAAAAAGTTTTCTACATCTTCTACAATTTCTCACATTCATAATATTTCCTCCTAGTCCATTTCTACAATCCTTTTCCTATTGATATTGATAAAAAATAGACCTTTCGTACTCCAGCTTCTTTACATATCTTCGAGACTGTGTCTATTGTAGCTCCCGTAGTATAAATATCATCTATAATTATAATTGTCTTTAATTTTACATCATTTTGGCTAATTTTAAAAGCCTTTTTCAAATTATTTTGCCGTTGCTCATTACTTAGTTTCTTTAGTGGAATCGTATTTTTTTCCCTTATTACAAAATGAGAAATAGTAGGAATTTGTAATCTCTTTGAGAGTTCAACAGAATATTCCTGAGCTTGGTTATATCCTCTTTTTCTCATTCTTTTTTTATGAAGTGGAATTGGAATTAACGCATCTGGATTTAGTCCCCTAATCGTTTCGCCCAATACTTCAACTGTTTTCTGAGCATAGTATGCTGCATATTCTGCTCTTCCTGCATATTTAAAACGATATAAGCTTCCCTTTATGTCCTGATACTCAAAAACTGCAAATCCTCTTTCAAATTCATGTTTTTTCCTGCTACAGTCAAAACAGTACATTTTTTCATCCTGCTTTACCTTTTTACCACATTTCATACAAGTTGGTCCTTGAATTGTATAAATGTTACTTTTACATTTTTCACAAACAAGTTCTTTTCTTCCTATCAAGGAATCACATACAGCACATCGTCTTGGAAAAAATATAAAAATAATAATTTCAAAAATTTCATTTAGTTTCTTAATCATTCATTCCCTTCTACTTCTCTTATCCTCATTTGTAGTCCTGTATATCTTTTCTTTTCATTTTCATTTTTAATCATTCCATATACTGTTTCTCTGCTTCCAAGAATAGTAACACACCTTTTTGCCCTTGTAATACCGGTATAAAGAAGATTACGATTCATTAGCTGTTTCGGTCCATCTAAAAGTGGTATGATAACTGCTGGATATTCGCTACCCTGAGACTTGTGTATGGTAATCGCATAAGCAAGTTCAAGTTCGTCTAACTGGGAATACTGATATGTCACTCTTTTTTTTTCTTCAAACTCTACGACTATAGTCTGAGCAAAATCATTTATCTCATGTATAACTCCCATATCACCATTAAAAACCCCTATTCCCTTATCAATCGTTATATCATATTTACTTACAATTTCCCATTCAAGCTGGTAATCATTCTTAGTCTGCATTATCTTATCACCCTCACGGAACAGAAATTCCCCATATTCATGTTCCTTTTTCTTTTCTGAGGGTGGATTCATATATTGTTGTAATATCTTATTTAAAACCTCAACACCCAGATTGCCTTTACGCATGGGCGTTAAGACCTGGATTTGCATGGAGGAGGATTCAATATATCCCGGCAACTTTTGCATAATGAGCAAAATAAGGTGTTTATAGATAATGTTAACATTATCCCGATTTAAGAAGAAAAAATCTTTGCTCTTGTTATCCAGGGTAATGAGTTCTCCTTTATTTATTTTATGAGCGTTCAATACAATATCACTCTCACCAGCCTGTCTAAAAATCTTTTGTAAAACTACTACGGAGAATGTCTTGGACTCAATGATATCCCTTAATACCTGTCCTGGGCCAACGCTAGGCAGCTGATTCATATCCCCCACCATAATCAAGCGTGCCCCGATAGGGATTGCTTTTAGTAGCGAATAAAAGAGATGTATATCTACCATCGACATTTCATCTATTATAAAAACGTCTGCCTCTAGTGGATTATCTTCATTTCTTTCAAATTTTGCTTTCTTTTCATCTTCTGCAAAGCTGCCATTCAGTTCCAGCATTCGGTGTATTGTTTTTGCCTCAAATCCAGTCGCTTCAGTCATCCTTTTTGCTGCTCTTCCAGTTGGAGCAGCTAACATAATATCGCATCCTTCTTTCTCAAAATAATGAATAATTGCATTGATCGTAGTTGTCTTACCTGTTCCCGGCCCACCTGTCAAAATAAATATTCCACTTCTAACAGCTTGAATAACAGCCCGTCTTTGTAATTCATCTAATGATATTCCCAGTGTTTTTTCTGTATCTGATACCTTTTTTTGTATCTTTTCTTCCTTTTCATCATCTATTGTCATATTAAGTTCATGAAGCATTTTTGCACACGATAATTCCTCATAATACATTTGTAAAATATAACAGCAGACTTTATCCTTTTCTTTTTTGATTGATATTTTCTTCTCTATTGCAAGATTGGGTAATTCTATTTCAATCTGTTCATTATTAACCTCTAATAAAATAGCAGCACGCTGTACCAATTCTTCTTTTGGCAGGTAAACATGACCTTCCCCCATCGATTGAATTAAAGTATAACAGATTCCACTTTTTATTCTGTATTCTGAATCTGCACGTATCCCAACTTTTCTAGCAATTTCATCAGCCTTTTTAAATCCTATTCCCTCTAACTCTTCAGCCATTTGATATGGATTATCTCTCAGAATATGATATAGACGCGACCCATAAGTGTCATAAATTTTAAGTGACATTGTATTACTGATTCCGTATTTTTGCAGAAAAATCATAGCTTCCCGTAATTCTCTTTTTTCATCCATTTGTGTTGATATGTCTATTGCCATTCTCTCGCTGATACCTTTAATTTCTGAAAGTCTTTCCGGCTCCTCTTCAATTATTCTAAAAGTATCATTCCCAAATTTCTTAACTAAGCGTTTGGCTAGTGCGGGTCCAACTCCCTTGACTGCTCCGGATGCAAGATATCGTTCCATTTGAGTAGCATCCTTTGGGGCTATTGTCTCAATCCTTGATGCTTTCAATTGTCTTCCATATAAAGCATGTTCGACATATTCTCCACATATTTCAACCGTCTCCCCTTGGCTGTTAGCCGGAAAATATCCAACACAAATAAGATCTTCTTCATCCATATGAAGTTCTATTACGGAATATCCATTCTGTTCATTTCTATAGATAAAATGATCAATAAATCCCTGTACCTTTTCCATTCATATCTCCCAATGATAATAAATAAATTTAGTAATAAACAATAAAACCGCCCATGGAGGCGGTTTTATTGTTTTCTATAGGTTATAATTCCTTTTCATCTGTTCAAATAGCATCTGTGCTAACCCAAGACTATTTGTATCCGTTGATTCTTTTGATAACTCCTGAATTGTTGAGTCCTTAAAATAATCAAGCATATTAGACGTTGAATTATCAGAATCATTCTTAGGAATTGTTTTCTCCATTTCTTTAAAAACCTGCTCAAGGAAATATGATTCAAACTGCTTGCAGGCATCCATAAGTTCCTTATCAGAGGCATTAGAATAATCACCTGAAACAGTATTTTTAATCTTCTGCGTTTCACTATTCTGCGCCTGTGTTGCCATATATTCAGAATAAGCTGAACTTAAACCACTAACATCTATCGTGCTCATCTTAAGTCACCTGCCTTCATAAATACTAAAATTCACAAGCAATATTTATCGTTTCAAATTATTAGCTTGTTCCATCATCTGATCGGAGGTTGTAATAGCTTTTGAATTCATCTCATATGCACGCTGTGCAACTATCATATTTACCATTTCATCAACAACCTGAACACCAGAGCCTTCCAAATACCCCTGTGCGATGGAACTCTTAACTAGAGTATTATTGGTGCTTTCATTTAAAGCAGCTCCACTGGCAATTGTCTGATCGTATAAGGTATCTCCTGTCTTCTCAAGTCCAGCAGAATTTGAAAATTGAAAAATACCTATTTTCATTCCAATTGGCTTTGCATTATTGGATGCATCCGGATAGCATAACTCCCCATCTGTGGATACCGTAATCTTATTAACTGCATAGGTGTTAGAATTTAAGGAGATTGCTTTTCCCGTTGTATCCAAAACCGGTAAT
Source organism: uncultured Lachnospiraceae bacterium (assembly GCA_964595855.1). GTDB lineage: Bacteria > Bacillota > Clostridia > Lachnospirales > Lachnospiraceae > RGIG8767. Next base: position 7,160 of record CAZQTM010000034.1, read on the forward strand.
CCATCTGATGTTGATAGCACCATTTGATTACCATTTCCTACGTTAAAATCAAAATTACCATTTCTGGTATAATATATCTTGTTATCCTCTCCACGTACAGCAAAAAAACCTTTTCCTTCAATCGCAAAGGCAGTACTACTGGAAGATGCTAGTAATGGACCTTGTTTAAATACTGTTGTTACTGCTGAGTTACGTACACCCAAACCGACCTGGGCACCTATTGGTTTTTGCTTACCATTTGCTGATGTAGTCTTTGTCTGAATGTTCTGATATAACAACGATTTAAACTCAGCTACTTCTGTTTTATAACCAGTAGTATTGACATTTGCAAGGTTATTTGCAATTGTATCAACATTTGTCTGCTGTGCAATCATTCCACTTGCAGCTGACCATAATGATCTTACCATATGCTACACCCCCTATACCTTTCCAAGTTGACTTGATGCAATCTGTAAAGTAGAATCAAACGTCTGAATCATTTTCTGGTTTGTTTCGTATGCTCTGGAAGTTGATATCATTTCTACCATTTCCTGAACTACCTGTACATTAGAGGCCTCTAGATAGCCTGAATAAACTGTGGCATCTGCCTCCTTAGTCTTAGCGTCCTCTACCGGTTGATAATAATTCTCACCATAATGTTCTAAATAATTATAATCTTCAAAATCAGTTATTTTGAGTTTTGTAATGTTTCTATTATTCTGGGATATGTTACCTAGTGAATCCACGCTAAAATCTTGTAGAGGATCCAATTTAATTCTCCCATTTGTCCCTAAAACATAGTCTCCATCCTTCGTAACAAGATATCCATCTTTGTTCAACGTAAAAGCACCATCACGAGTATACTTTGTGCTGATGTCTCCAGCTTTATTGGTAAACTGAACACTAAAAAACCCATTGCCAGATAGAGCAAGATCATAATGGTTATTCGTAACACGAAATGAACCCTGAGTATAATCGGTATAATTTTCACCAATTTTGACGCCTAGATTCATTGTTCCTAATTTTTTAGCAATATTAGGAGATTCTGAAGTATCTTTTATTTTATATGCAAGTACATCATTAAACGACTGACTGGTGGCACCTTCTTTTTTATACCCGTTCGTATCGGCATTTGCAAGGTTATTTGTAAGCACATCCATTCTGTTTTGTTCGTTAATCAGGCCGGTGTATGCCGTGTATAATCCTTTAACCATACTCCACTTCCTTCCTGTCAGTCATTTATCTTCTGAATTGACTATATTATTTTATAAGTTATCATCTTTGTATCCAGATAAGAATTCTACAAACTTACCTGTTCCGATAGCAACTGCAGTCATTGGTTCTTCAGCAGTCATTGTATTGATACCTGTCTTAGAGCAAATTAAATCCTCTAATCCTCGTAATAAACTACCACCACCGGTTAATACAATTCCTCTATCCGCAATATCTGCTGCTAATTCTGGTGGTGTTTTCTCCAAAACACTGTGAATTGCTTCCACTATCTGTGAAGTCGTATCCTTTAAAGCTTCCTCTGTATCTTCTGAAGAAACACGAATCGTACGTGGCAGACCTGTAACAAGATTACGACCCCTAACGTCTAAGAAATCAGGTTCTGGTCTCTTATAAGCAGAGCCAATCTTTATCTTAATATCTTCAGCAGTTCTCTCACCAATTAATAAGTTATGCTTCTTTCTCATAAAACGAACAATTGCCTCATCAAAGTCATCTCCGGCAATCTTAATGGAAGCACTTACAACGGTACCTCCAAGCGATATTACTGCAATATCAGTTGTACCACCACCGATATCCACTATCATATTTCCACATGGTTTGGATATATCAATACCTGCTCCAATTGCAGCAGCAATGGGTTCTTCAATTATTGCAACTTCTCTTGCACCTGCCTGGTATGTTGCATCTTCAACTGCCTTCTTTTCTACTTCTGTAACACCGCTGGGAACACATACAGCAATTCTAGGCTTTCTTAGGCTTTTTCTTCCAATTGCTTTCTGTATGAAATATTTCATCATTTTTTCCGTTACAGTATAGTCTGAAATAACACCTTGTCTTAATGGTCTTACTGCAACAATATTCCCCGGTGTTCTGCCAAGCATTAATCTTGCATCCTCACCAATAGCCTTAATTTTATTTGTATCTCTATCAAAAGCGACAACAGATGGCTCCTTTAAAACGACACCCTTGCCCCTGACATAAACCAATATACTTGCTGTACCTAAATCAATTCCAATATCTGTACACTGCATCTTGTTACCCCTTTCTAGGTCTTGTCCATAATTATTGCTTATTATAACTGATTGCACTATATTTTAAAAGGGGTTTCATAAAATCTTCATAAAAAACGCACAAAATCAGTGGAATCCTTCCATTCTCTGCTTCCGTGCGTTACATAGTAATTATCGTCATTACCCCTAAAAAACTTTATACTATTTTTTATCTTTTTTTAACATCTTATCAATATAATAACCTGTGTAAGATTTCTTGTTCTTTGCTACTTCTTCGGGTGTACCACCAGCAATTACGGTACCTCCCCTGTCTCCTCCTTCAGGTCCCATATCAATAATATAATCTGCTGTCTTAATTACATCAAGGTTATGTTCAATGACAACAACTGTATTTCCACCTTCCGTTAACTTCTGAAGAATTTCAATTAACTTTTTAACATCAGCAAAATGTAGACCTGTTGTAGGCTCATCCAGAATATAGATTGTCTTTCCGGTACTTCTTTTGCTAAGCTCTGTTGCTAATTTAATACGCTGAGCTTCTCCTCCTGATAGGGTAGTAGATGGTTGCCCTAACTTGACATATCCGAGGCCAACATCGTATAAGGTCTTAACCTTCTGACTAATACGGGGAAGATTTTCAAAAAATGTAACTGCTTCCTCTACTGTCATATCAAGCACATCGTATATGCTTTTTCCTTTATATTTTACATCTAGTGTTTCCCGATTATAGCGCTTGCCTTTACACACTTCGCAAGGTACATAAACATCAGGCAGAAAATGCATTTCTATCTTTACTATTCCATCCCCACTACATGCTTCACATCTGCCTCCACGTATATTAAAACTAAAACGTCCCTTCTGATATCCTTTTGCTTTTGCATCCGGTGTTCCTGCAAATAAATCTCGAATCATATCGAACATTCCGGTATACGTGGCAGGATTCGACCTTGGTGTGCGGCCAATTGGAGATTGATCAATATCTATTACTTTATCCAGTTGCTCAATTCCCTCAATTTTTTCATGTTTTCCCGGTATTGTTCTGGCACGGTTCAACTTCTTAGCCAGGCTTTTATATAAAATTTCATTTACCAGAGAACTTTTACCAGATCCGGATACCCCTGTTACACATGTCATAACTCCTAACGGAATCTCAACATCAATTTTCTTTAGATTATTTTCCTGAGCCTTAAATACTTTAAGCCATCCCGTAGGAGTTCTTCTTGTCTTCGGTATCGGGATTCTCAGTTTTCCACTCAGATATTGTCCCGTAATGGATTCCGGTACCTGCATAATTTCCTGTGCTGTTCCCTGAGCTACTACTTTTCCGCCGTGTGAACCGGCACCGGGTCCGATATCAACAATATAGTCAGCCGCATACATGGTATCTTCATCATGTTCAACTACAATGAGAGTGTTTCCTAAATCTCTTAGATGCTTGAGTGTTGCTAAAAGTTTATCATTATCTCTCTGGTGTAAACCAATACTTGGTTCATCTAAAATATAGCACACACCTACAAGGCCCGATCCAATTTGAGTTGCCAAACGAATTCGTTGTGCTTCCCCTCCTGACAAACTTGCTGTTGCTCTTGCAAGAGACAGATAATCAAGTCCGACATCCATCAAAAATCCTACACGGGCTCTTATTTCTTTTAAGACCTGTTTGCCTATAATCTGCTGTGTTTCAGTCAGTTCAAGATTTCTCAAGTAATCCTGTAACATTCCTATGGACATAGATGTTATATCGAAAATATTTTTATCTGAAATGGTAACTGCAAGTGCTTCCTTCTTAAGTCGCATACCTCCACATGCCTTACATGGTGTAATTCTCATATATGTTTCATACTCCTGTTTGGAGATTTCAGAAGCTGTTTCCCGATAACGGCGTTCCATATTTTTAACCAAGCCTTCAAATACAATAGGATAAACACCCTCCCCACGCTGGCCTGCATAATGAACCTTTACCTCTTTGCCTTTTGTCCCATGAATTAGTATCTCCTGTACCTCTTCATTCAAATTCTCAACTGGAGTATCCAATGAAAATTTATATTCTTTTGAAAGAGCACGCAAAATGGCATTTGTAAAACTACCCATATCATTACTCGACTGCCATCCCATACAGGATATAGCCCCTTCATTCAAGCTCAATGATCTGTCTGGTATGAGCAAGTCCGGATCAAATTCCATTTTATAACCAAGTCCATAGCACTCCGGACATGCTCCAAACGGATTATTGAAGGAGAAATTTCTAGGTTCTATCTCATCGATACTGATCCCACAGTCAGGGCATGAAAAACTCTGACTGAAATTCATGGATTCTCCTCCAATTACATCAACGATCAAGAGTCCATCAGACAGATCCATAACGCTTTCAATTGAATCCGTTAGTCTTGTCTCTATTCCTTCCTTTACAACAAGCCTGTCTACAATAATCTCGATTGAATGTTTAATATTTTTATCCAGCTTTATCTCTTCTGACAAATCGTAGAGATTGTCATCCACACGCACTCTTACATATCCGCTTCTTCTGGCACGGTCAAATACCTTGACATGTTCACCCTTTTTTCCCCTTACAACAGGTGCTAATAGTTGAATCTTTGTATCTTTCTCAAGCTGCATAATCTGATCTGTCATCTGATCCACTGTCTGTTTTTTTATTACTTTTCCGCAGACAGGGCAATGCGGTATTCCAATTCTTGCAAATAAAAGTCTGAAATGATCATATATTTCTGTTACCGTTCCTACCGTCGAACGAGGATTACGATTCGTTGATTTCTGATCAATTGAAATAGCAGGAGATAGACCCTCAATCATCTCTACATTTGGTTTTTCCATCTGTCCCAAAAATTGTCTTGCATAAGAAGAAATGGATTCCATATATCTGCGTTGTCCTTCCGCATAAATCGTATCAAATGCAAGTGATGATTTACCAGACCCAGATAATCCCGTAATAACTACAAATTCATCTCTCGGAATATCTATACTGATATTCTTTAGATTGTGTTCACATGCCCCCCGAATTCTAATATATTCTTTCTTAGGGAGCATTTTTTTTATTTCAGTTTCCACGTTACTTCTCCTCTAGTCTCTTCTTTAGATCTATCATTTTGTCTCTTAATCCTGCTGCTGTCTCAAAATCAAGATCGGCTGCAGCTTTTTTCATCTTCTTCTCTATTTTATTAATCAGTTTTTCTATTTCTTCACGATTCATGGACTCTGGATCTTTTTCAAATCGTAATTCCTCTTTTGCAATTACTTTCGATATACTGATTAAGTCTCTGACTGACTTTTTAATTGTCTGTGGAGTAATCCCATGCTCTTCATTATACTGTTGTTGGATTTTTCGACGTCTATTCGTTTCAGAAATGGCATTTGTCATGGAATCTGTCATATTGTCAGCATACATAATAACATGTCCTTCGCTGTTACGGGCTGCTCGTCCGATTGTCTGTATCAGGGAGGTCTCTGAACGTAAGAATCCTTCTTTATCAGCATCTAAAATAGCCACCAATGTAATCTCAGGAATATCAAGCCCCTCTCTTAACAGGTTAATACCAACCAGAACATCAAATACATCCAGTCGCATATCTCTTATAATTTCTGCTCTTTCCAATGTATCAATATCAGAATGAAGATATTTTATCCTTACACCAACATCCTTTAAATAATCGGTTAGATCCTCTGCCATTCTCTTTGTCAATGTAGTAACAAGCACTTTGTTTTTCTTTTCTGTTTCTTTTCTTATTTCTCCTAAGAGATCATCAATCTGACCTTCAACCGGTCTAACACTTACTTTTGGATCAAGTAAACCTGTTGGTCTAATAATCTGCTGTGCACGAAGTAACTCATGTGCCTTTTCATATACATTCGGTGTTGCAGAAACAAAAAGCATCTGATCTATTTTGTTTTCAAATTCTTCAAAATTTAATGGACGATTATCAAGTGCGGAAGGTAACCTAAATCCATAATCCACAAGAGTCGTTTTTCTGGATCTGTCACCCGCATACATGCCTCTGATTTGAGGAATGGAAATATGGGATTCATCTACAATAATTAAATAATCATCCTTAAAGTAATTCATAAGACAATGCGGTGTTTCGCCCGGCTGCATACTATTCATCGGACCTGAATAATTCTCTATTCCCGAGCAAAAACCGGTTTCTCGAAGCATTTCCAAATCAAAATTTGTTCTTTCTGAAATTCTCTGGGCTTCTAATAATTTATCTTCACCTTTGAAATAACGTATTCTCTCTTCTAATTCCTTCTCTATTTTATCACAGGCAGTATTAATCTTTGTCTGGGGTACTACGTAATGGGAAGCGGGGAAAATAGCAACATGCTGTAATGTGGCATGTATTTTACCCGTTAATGGTTCAACCTCTGTAATTCTGTCTATCTCATCACCGAAAAATTCTATCCGAATCAGGTAGTCACCACCCTGTGCCGGATATATCTCAAGACAATCACCACGGACTCTGAATGTGGCACGCTCAATATCCATATCATTTCTATTATAACGAATGCTAATGAGCTCTCTTACTACATCATCCCTATCTTTAGTCTGTCCCGGGCGTAATGATACAATCATCCCCATA
>CAZQTM010000035.1:0-4034 GCA_964595855.1 uncultured Lachnospiraceae bacterium
AAAAATATGTAATCAGATAGAATAGAGGAGATGCGTATGGAAAGTAAAACAATTATTATCGGTGGAGTAGCCGGTGGAGCTACTACAGCAGCAAGACTTCGTAGAAGAGATGAGTCCAGACAGATTATCATGTTCGAGAGAGGTGATTATATATCATATGCAAATTGCGGTCTGCCATATTATGTTGGCAATGTCATTAAAAGCAGAGAGGCACTATTGCTGCAGTCACCACAAGCGATGAAAAATAAATTTAATGTTGATGTTAGAGTATCAAGTGAAGTAATAAAAATTATACCAAATGAAAAGAAGGTTATAGTTCGTAATCTTAAGAGTTTAGAAGAATATGAAGAAACGTATGATTCATTAGTCATTGCTACAGGATCATCACCAATCAAACCTAACATCCCCGGAATTGACGCAGATAATATTTTTAAACTATGGACAGTCCCTGATACCGATATGATTAAAAGATTTGTGGAAGAGAAACATCCAAAGAAAGCTACAGTAGTCGGTGGAGGATTCATTGGACTTGAAATGGCTGAAAATCTACAGGCAGCAGGACTTAAAGTATCTCTTATAGAGATGCAGAATCAGGTTATGCCACCGCTTGATTTAGAGATGGCCAATCTATTACATGAAAACTTAAATATGAATCAGATTGAACTTATTTTAGGTGATGGTGTTAAGGAATTTAAAAAATCGGATGAATCAACTAGCATTATACTAACAAGTGGTAAGACAATTGATACTGATATGGTCATTCTTTCAATTGGTGTAAGGCCTAATAGTGAACTTGCGTTTAATGCAGGAATTTCTTTAAATAAAAAAGGTGGTATTATTGTAAATGAATATCTGCAGACGTCTGAAACTGATATTTATGCAGTGGGAGATGTAATAGAGGTCAACCATCTTATTTCGAATGGAAGAACAATGATTCCGCTTGCCGGACCTGCAAATAAACAGGCACGTATACTGGCTGATAATCTTTGTGGAGATAAGAAGGAGTATAAAGGTACATTAGGAACGGCAGTTGCCCAAGTTTTTGATTTAAATGCAGCTTCCGTTGGTATGAATGAAAAACAACTGATTGAGAAAGGATTGGAAAAGTATAAGGATTACTATACGATTCTGATTAATCAGAAATCTCATGCTGGATATTTCCCGGGAGCTACTACGCTTACAATGAAAATGATTTTTGACAGGGATGGAAAAATATTAGGCGGCCAAATAGTGGGGCAGGATGGGGTTGATAAAAGAATTGACACACTAGCTACGACAATACGTCAAAATGGTACTATATATGATTTAACCGAACTGGAACTTGCATATGCACCACCATTTTCTTCTGCAAAAGACCCTGTTAACATGTTGGGATTTGTTGCAGAGAATGTGTTAAACAGTCTGGTTAATTTTATAGAATGGAATGAGGTAGATTATTTATTATCGGATGATGAGAAAATGAAGGATGTGACGATTCTTGATGTTACCGAGGAAATGGAGAGAATGGCATTTTCTATTCCGGGTTCCTACCATATTCCATTAGGACAGCTTCGTGCTAGGATGAATGAACTTGATAAATCTAAACTAATCATACCTTATTGTGCCATTGGTGTTCGTTCCTATAATGCTGCCAGAGTCTTATCTTTGAATGGATTTGAACGGGTCGCAGTTTTATCAGGCGGTACAGCTTTTTATAAATCAATGCATTACAAAAGCAGCAGTTTGACTACTTCAAAGGATATTGAACCTACAGAAAAAATAGTAAATGATAACCTACTGGATAATACAGCTAGTAAGGAGATAAAGGTAATTGACTGTTGTGGACTGCAATGCCCAGGGCCTATCATGAAGGTCCACGAGGCAATATGCAGTATGAATGAATCTGAAATACTGAAAGTAACAGCAACCGATATGGGATTTGCAGCTGATATTGATGCCTGGTGCCGTCGTACAGGAAATACACTTTTAAAGACAGAACGAGTGAATAAGGAGAATATCGTTTATATAAAAAAGGGAATGGGTACCTGTTTAGTGAAAGATAATAATTCCATACAGATAAGTGAAGGAAAGACGATTATTGTTTTTAGTGGAGATCTTGATAAGGTATTGGCCTCATTTATTATTGCTAATGGCGCCGCTTCAATGGGAAGACCAGTCACAATGTTCTTTACTTTCTGGGGGTTAAATGTGCTTAGAAAGACAGACGGTAAAAAAGTGAAAAAGACTTTTATGGATAGCATGTTTGGCGCAATGATGCCAAAAGGAAGTAAAAAATTAAAACTATCTAAAATGAACATGGCAGGAATAGGTACGGCAATGATGAAAAAAGTAATGAATGATAAGAATGTTGATTCACTGGAAACACTAATGAAACATGCCATGGATAATGGAATCAAACTTGTAGCATGTACAATGTCAATGGATATCATGGGTATCAAAAAAGAAGAATTGATTGACGGGATTCAATATGCAGGAGTAGCATCTTACCTGGGAGATGCTGAAGAATCAAATGTTAATCTCTTTATATAAGAATTTCTTTAAGTGACTTGCTCACAGATAAAACTTTTTATATGGTTATAATAGTAATTAGATAAGAAAAACAAATATCATAGAAAAGGAGAAAATATTATGGCAGCATTACACATAACCAAGGAAAATTTTGATAGCGAGGTATTACAATCAGATAAACCTGTTTTAGTTGATTTCTGGGCTACATGGTGTGGTCCATGTCAGATGCTTTTACCAGTCATTGAAGAATTGTCAGCTGAAGTGACGGATGCTAAGATTTGCAAGATTAATGTTGATGAACAGCGGGAACTTGCAATGAAATACAATATCATGACAATCCCAACATTATTGGTAATAAAAGATGGGAAAGTTGTGTCTACATCAGTTGGTGTAAAACCAAAATCAGCAATACTTGGTATGCTAAATGTATAAAATATGACTGGGTAATATGAACTGACACGATAATCCGTGTCAGTTTCATATCCAGTCATTTATTTCAGGATAGATTGCAGTGCTTTTTTATTATTTATGGTAATACCCCCTCGAAATAGAGTAACATAGCCTTCTTTTTCGAAGTATTTCAGCATTCTTGACACGACTTCTCTGGCTGTACCAAGGTATTTTGCTATCTGTTCATGTGTCAGATTAACATTGTTACTTTTAATTTTTATCGTTTCGTCTATTAAAAATGCGGCAAGCCGCTTGTCAAAGCTGGTAAATAAAATTTGTTGCATTGCCCACATTACTTCCGAAAAACGTTCTGTTGCTAATTTGTAAGAAAAAAGTTCCACATAGGCATTTTTGCTTGAAAGCTTTGAAAAAATAATTGAACTTATCTGGATGATATCACATTCTGTTTCTGATTCAACGAAAACATCAAAATCAATATTTTGTAATACGCAGGAAGCAGAAAGAATGCAGATGTCGTTATCCTCTAAACGATATAAGGTAACCTCACGTCCTTCATCGGAGGTGATATAGATTCGTATCATACCATGTTTAATAAACAGTATGCCAATACATTCATTATCACCATAGTGAAGAGCCTGACCCTTTGAAAAATGAGCAGAATTGGCATTTGTTAATAATAAATCTTTTTCAGACTGATTCAAGTGCTCCCAAAATGGTAAACCAGTACTAAACAATTCAATATCTTCTCTATTTATCATATAAGAATCCTTTCGACTTATTTATTATACATATATAATACAGATTAATCTTTTAAATAACAAGTTAAAATGGAGGTAATGTATGTTTGATATTATCATAGTAGGAGCAGGCACAGCAGGTCTATCTGCAGCAATATACAGTACTAGGGCAGGGAAAAATGTTTTGGTTTTAGAAGCAAGTAATTACGGAGGACAGATTATATATACACCAGAGATAGAAAATTACCCGGGAATAAAGCGAGTATCCGGTTTTGAATTTGCCACGAATCTCTATGAACAAGCGGTACTATTGGGAGCCGATGTAAAATATGAAAAAGTAAATAAAATAATCGAACAAATGAATAAAAAGATTGTGGT
>CAZQTM010000035.1:4134-9865 GCA_964595855.1 uncultured Lachnospiraceae bacterium
GGCGAAGAAAAGCAACTTCTCAGATTGAAAGAAAAGAATAATGTGAGTTTTCTCTTAGACAGCAAGGTGACAAAATTAAATGGAACAGAGAAGCTAGAATCGATAGAATTATTTAATATGAAAACAGGAAACACACAAACGCTTAAAGTGGATGGATTATTTGTTGCTATTGGACAGAATCCTGATAATATACCATTTTCAGATATTGTTGATGTTGATCATGCTGGATATATAGAGGCAACTGAAGATTGTAAAACCAGGGCACCAGGCATTTTTACCGCAGGTGACTGCAGAACAAAAACGGTGAGACAATTGACAACTGCGGCGGCAGACGGTGCTGTTGCAGGTCTGGCAGCATGTGAATTCATTGGATAAGGAGGCAAACAATGCAGTATTTTATAGCTTTTTTAGAGGGAATTATTACATTCATCTCCCCCTGTCTTTTACCAATGCTTCCAATTTATATTTCCTACTTCTCAAATGGAGAAAGTGATAAAGGAAAAACCTTAAAGAATGCTTTCGGATTTGTAATTGGTTTTTCCATAGTATTTATTTCTTTGGGAGCATTTGCAGGAGGAGTTGGTGAACTGCTGCAGAAGTATAAAACGATCGTAAATTTAGTAACTGGTATGTTTGTAATCATTATTGGTTTAAATTTCTGTGGTATTATACACATTCATTTTCTAAATACAACGAAGAAGAGCAAAATGAAAATCAGTAATTCAGGTTTTTTCACCTCTATTCTGTTTGGTATTGCATTCTCTATTGGATGGACACCATGTGTAGGAACCTTTCTTGGGGCAGCGTTAATGATGGCTTCACAGAAGGGAAGTATGCTATCTGGAATTATTATGCTCATTTTTTATTCAGCAGGACTTGGTGTTCCCTTTATCTTTAGTGCACTTATAATCGACAGACTAAAGGGTACACTAGACATTATTAAAAGGCATTATAGAATGATTAATCTGGTATCGGGAGCATTATTAATCATTGTAGGCATCATGATGATGTCAGGGACCTTGGACTATCTGTTAACACTCTTTAGCAATTGATGTTTAGGAAAGGAAAACTTATGAAAAAGTATAGCAAGCTATTCATGATCATTCTGCTTTTTATCATAATAGTAATAAGTTCAAAGTATTGGTATCAGAATCTTTCAAATAATTACTCTACCAAGCCTATCTCTGATGGTAGTTTAGAGGCAGAAGAAAATGATTTTCGTGATTTTGTTGTGGTGGATGAAAATGGTGAAGAAAGAACCCTACAATCTTTTCTTGGGAAACCAATTATTTTGAATTTTTGGGCCAGCTGGTGCCCACCATGTAAAGCTGAATTACCGGATTTCCAGGATGCATATGAAAAATATGGAACACAGGTAGAGTTTGTAATGGTTAATCTTACAGACGGAAAAAGGGAAACGGAAGACATAGCAAAGGATTACATGAATACTAACGGTTATACGCTACCGGTATATTTTGATATCAATCAGGATGCTGCCAACGCTTATTCCATCTATTCCATCCCTACTACTTATTTTATTAATAAGGATGGAGAAATGGTAACTTTCGTTAAGGGTATGATTGATTCAGAAACTTTAGAAGAAGATATAAAAATGATGTTACAAGATGAGAGTAAATAATAATTAATATTTTACTAGCTTAAAAAATAGAGAGTTTTATGGTATATTTTATATATAGTTTTTAAGGTAGAACAAACATGTGGTTAGTCGGGAATTAATAGATCATTTAACTGTAGTCAATTAAATCATTAATCCAAGGAGGAAGAATCATGGGAGAAAACAAGAAGTATGCAGGAACAAAAACTGAAAAAAACTTAATGGAGGCTTTTGCTGGAGAAAGTCAGGCAAGAAATAAATATACATATTTTGCCTCAGTAGCAAAAAAGGAAGGTTATGAGCAGATTTCAGAACTTTTCACAAAGACAGCAGATAATGAAAAAGAGCATGCAAAGTTATGGTTTAAAGCATTAGGAGAACTAGGTGATACAGCAACCAATCTTCTTCATGCTGCTGAAGGTGAGAATTATGAGTGGACAGATATGTACGAAAGATTTGCAAAGGATGCTGATGAAGAAGGATTTCATGATTTAGCTGTAAAGTTTAGAGGAGTTGCCAAAATAGAAAAAGCTCACGAAGAAAGATATCGAGCTTTATTAAAGAATGTTGAGATGCAGGCAGTTTTTGCAAAATCGGAAGAAAAAATGTGGGAATGCAGAAATTGTGGTCATTTGGTAATGGGAAAAGAAGCTCCTGCAATTTGCCCGGTATGTGCTCATCCACAAAGTTATTTTGAAGTAAGAAAAGATAATTATTAAAAAACGTGCCATGATAATACAAAATGGTTTGGTATATAGTCTAGATAATGGCTTTCAGGAGAAGACGGTAAAGATTAAGGACGATAAAATATCAGAATTGACGGAATTAGTATCTCCTCAAACAGAAATGGGTCGATTCGAAAATGTCATTGATGCATCGGGTAAGTATGTGATACCAGGTCTTATAGATATTCATTTTCATGGCTGCGCAGGTCATGATTTTTCTGATGGAAAAGAAGCATCCCTTAAGATCATAGAAGAATATGAACTAAAGCATGGAATTACATCAATATGTCCTGCAACAATGACTTTATCGGAACAACAACTAAATGAAATCTGTAAGACAGCATCGTCTTATTATAAAAAGAGTAGGTGTTTAAAAGGCATTAATCTTGAGGGACCATTCCTATCTAAGGCAAAAAAAGGTGCTCATAACGAAAAATTTCTTCATTTACCGGATGTACCAATGTTAAAAAGGTGGAACCAGTCGGCAGAAGGACTGATTAAATTGGTATCAATAGCACCGGAAATTCCGGGAGCAATGGAATGTATTCGAAAATATGGTAGTGAGGTTATGTTCTCTATCGCCCACACTGAGGCAGATTATCAAACCACAGTGGAAGCAATGAAGGCAGGAGCCTTACATGTTACTCATATTTATAATGCAATGCCACCATTAACGCACAGATCACCAGGAGTGATAGGTGCGGCTTTTGATATGAAAGCAGATGTGGAATTAATTTGTGATGGTGTACATATTGATCCTAGTGTTGTAAGGGCTTCTTTTCAGTTATTTTCGGAGGAAAAAGTAATACTAATCAGTGATAGTATGATGGCAACCGGAATGTCAGAGGGCGAATATGAATTAGGTGGGCAACCAGTAACGGTAATTAAAAATCGAGCAACTTTAGGTGATGGAACGATAGCCGGAAGTGTAACGAATCTATATGACTGTATGGTTAATACCATTAAAATGGGAGTAAAACCTGAGTCAGCTATCAGAGCAGCAACTTATAACCCTGCAAAATCAATTGGTATTCTGAATCAATGTGGTTCCATCGAATCTGGTAAAGATGCAGATTTGTTAATTGTTAATAAAGATTGGGAAATAGTGAATATTATTAAAAGTGGTAGGATAATACATTTTAAGTGTTGACAATTATATATTTCGAGAGTAGAATTAAATTAATTCGAGAAAGGAAATAAAACTTATGAATATATCTGCTGATAATTTTCAGAAGGAAATATACCAGTATATTGATGAGGTCAAAGAATTACTATCTCCGGATATTTGGGAGAATATTCTACTGAATTGTACAAAAAATGAGATGTTAATTTTATTTCTATTATATCGAAGTGAAGAAGTAAACATGACCCAGGTGGCAGAATATATTCATGTACCCCTCAATACTGCGACAGGTATTGTAGCAAGAATGGAAAAGAGAAACTTACTGATCAGGGTAAGAAGTATTGAGGATAAGAGAATTGTAACAATTAAGCTCTGTGATGATGGATTACAACAGATTCAATCTTTAATAAAGGAAATTACATATTATGGTGCACAGATTGCAAATTCCTTTACAACAGAAGAGATGGCCTTGTTTTTTCGAATGTTACAGAAAACATTACAAATACTGAAGCAAGAACGAAAAAGAGAAGATAATAAGTCAAAAGTTAAAAAAATAGTAATTGAGTAAATGTCAGGAGACTGGCATTTTATCATAGCAAATACTTCGAGAAAGGAAGTATTCGACAATAGAAACATTAGAAATAGGAGGTACTCCGGAATGGATGAAAGTATGAAGAGAATTTATATCTTTACAGGTAAAGGTGGAGTTGGAAAGAGCAGTGTTGCAACTGCTCATGCAATTAAAAGTGCAAAAGAAGGAAAGAGAACTTTAATAGTGAGTACGGACATGGCTCATAACCTAGGTGATATTTTTGAACAGAAGCTGGGGAAAGAGCCGGTCAACGTTGCTCCCTTACTAGATGCCTACGAAATTGACCCTAATTTTGTTATGGAGAATGATTTTAAAGAGATGACCAGTTGCCTTGGTAAACTGTTACAATCACAGGACAAAAACAGTTTTGAAGATTTTGGAATGTTACCTGGAATGGATGAATTATTCTCACTTCTTAAAATTGAGGAAATATACCGGACAGAAAATTATGAGCGTATTATGGTAGATTGTGCACCAACTGGAGAAACCTTGTCATTACTGAAATTTCCAGAGCTGCTTTCCTGGTATATGGAAAAACTTTTTCCCATTGGAAAGGTTGCGGTAAAGCTTATGTCACCGATATCGAAACATTTCTTTAAGGTTGAATTGCCGAATAAAACGGCCATGAATGATATTGAAAGAATGTATTTAAAACTGGCTGAGCTTCAGGAATTACTGAAGAATAGAGAAATTACAAGCGTTAGACTTGTAACAATGCCTGAAAAAATGGTAGTAGAAGAGACAAAAAGAAACTTTATGTATATGAATCTATATGACTTTAATGTAGATGGCATTTATATTAATAGAATACTGCCAATCGATATTAATAATGATTTTTTTAAGCAGTGGATCAAGATTCAGAAAAAGTATATAGAAGAACTGGAAGATAGTTTTAGTATGCTTCCAATCTATAGAATTCCATGGTATGACGAAGAATTAAAGGGAATGCATGCAGTTGAACGAATCTGTCAAGATGCACTTACAAAGGAAGATATATTTGACGCTAAAGTTATTAACAAGGAGGAGTCATTTGAACAAAATGAGGAAGGCTATTTGCTTCAGGTGTCATTACCATATGCTGAGAAAGAAAATATGGATCTATATAAGTCAGGAACGGATGTAGTAATTAAACTTTGCAACTTTAAGAGAAATATTCCTCTTCCTAATGTACTTAGAACGTATGAAATAAGCAGTGCAAAGCTAAAAGATGGGATTTTAAGGATTCAGTTTGTGAAAGGAGATCAGGAAAATGAATAAAGATACTATGAAAAGAGTCAGGGAAGCTCAGAAATATAAAAGAATGGCAGTAAAAGCATTATTTCCGGAGAAAGTAGCGGGACACATAGATGTAATAGAGAATGAACTCCGTGAAATGGTAATGGAGATCATTTCGGATATGGTAACGGAAGAAATGAAATCAAAATGCGATTCAATGAGTGAAAACAAAAGTTCTGCAGAGTACAAATCAACTAAGACAGCAAAAATTGAAATAAGTTAGGGGGAGCCAAGATGAGAATTATTTTATATACAGGTAAAGGCGGAGTCGGAAAAACAAGTATGGCAACTGCAACAGCCTGTCAGATTGCCAAAGAAGGTAAGAAAGTTCTTGTTATGAGTACAGACCAGGCACATAGTCTTTCTGATTCCTTTGATATCAAATTAAAAAAAGAACCAAT
>CAZQTM010000035.1:9965-13963 GCA_964595855.1 uncultured Lachnospiraceae bacterium
ACGGGAGAAACATTGTCACTTCTTAAATATCCGGAGAAATTATCTTCATTCATGGAGAAAGTATTACCAATCAAACGAAAGGGTGTAAAAGTTGCAGGCCCTATGGTAGAAAAAATGATGAAGATTCCGATGCCTAAGGATAATGTGTTTGATGATATTGAGTATGTTATGGATAAGATGGGAAGACTTCAGAAGCTGATGTTAAATAAGGATATTGTAAGTTTAAGAATTGTAACAACACCGGAAAAAATTGTAATCCAGGAAGCAAAACGCAATTTCACATGTCTCTATCTATATAATTATAATGTTGATGCCATTTTGGTGAACCGAATTTATCCAGACATGGCTATGGAAGGGTATTTTAATAAATGGATCATCCTACAACAGGAGGGACTTAAAGATATCAGGGAAAGTTTTAGCGAAGTCCCTAAATTTTATGTTGAATTGCAGAATGAAGAATTAAGAACTCTGAATGTACTGAAACGAGTCGGAGAAAAAATATATGGGAATAATGATCCAAATGATGTTTTGTTTAAGAAAGAAATTTATCAGATTGAAAAACAAGAGGGCAATATAAAATTAACGATATACCTGCCATTTTCAAGTAAGGATGAAATGGAATTGAAACAGAACGAAAATGAACTGTTAATCGGAATCAGAAATGAGATAAGAAGGTATCCATTGCCATTAGAATTACAGAACAAAGAAATTAAAGGTGCAAAACTGGAAGAAGGATATCTAATAATCAATTTTTAGTAAAGTATGGGCTGACAGAAATGTCGGCCTTTTTTATGTGCGAACAATGAGTCAAGTGTAAAATTTATTTGAACATTTGGCGAATGTCGCGAAAATACAGATGTACTTCTGAAGATCAGCCCAAATTAATTCCGAATTTCTTGATGATAATTTTGGAGTATGATATAATATTTGAGAAATTTAGGACATGATATTAACAATAGATGACGAGCAATTGTGTACCGATGTTGCCTTGATAGGAGAATAGTGAGGACATAGAATTGAAGAAAAATATAGCTACGAAAATGATGAATTATCTAATGACAGCTACAATGATAGTGGGAGGACTTTCCTTGTCACCGCTTACAACAGTTGAGGTACAGGCAGCGGTAATTGCTAGAAACGTAAACCTTAACATTGGTAATAGTATTTCTGGACTTATAACAAACGCGGGGTATTCGGGGAATAGTACGATTTATTATGCAAGTAAAACGGGAACAGGATATCCGTGGAAAATTGTAGCAACGCCTTCAGGTAAACTGACGTTGTTTAGTACAGAATATTTAGGTGATCTTTCTGGTTATTCTGGTAGTATTCATAACAATTGGAGCGCTTCCAGTATATGTGATAAACTGAATGGTAGATCTACATATATAGAAAATGGTATATTACCAACCTACTTTACAAATACTGAAAAATGTGATGATGTAATCAACGAATATGGAGATACAGATACTTCAGGACCAGATGTAGCATCTATAGATATTCGTCAGAAACTTGTCTTACCTTCTGTGCAAGAAGTAAAGGATGGGGCACATGGGATTTAGATAGTACAGCTAGGAGCGGTTCTTGGTGGCTTCGTTCTCCACATAATGATACATCAAAAGCCATGGCCGTAGAATTGGGTGAAGTTATTTTGGATGGTCTTTCTATTAATGATTTTTCAAATATTCGACCTATTTTTAATTTAAATCTTGAATCAGTTCTCTTTTCATCTGCGAGAGGAGAGAGTAAATCTTCTGATTTTAGAACCGGAACAACAACCAATAGTAGTACAAACATATGGAATCTGACGTTACAGGCAGGAAGTGGATTTGCTGCAACAAGAAAAAGTGGTGAAACAGGAAATGTGGAAGCAGGAAACAGTCTGACTGTATATGTAACAAATGCAGGTGCACCAGATGCCGATTCAGGAGTTACATTTAACCAAATATCTGCCATGTTGGTGGATGATGATGGAACTGTTATTGTTTATGGAAAAATTGCAGATAGTGTAACAGCTGGAGATATTTCAGTTACCATTCCAACTGGAGTTGCAGATGGTAATTACAAGTTGAAAGTCTTTGCAGAGAAAGTAAATTCATCAAACTCTTCTAATTTGACCGATTATGCCACCAATATGGCAAGTATAGATGTCACAATTGTAAATCCATCTACACCGCCCATACCGCACCATAACGATTCTGATAGCAGTTCAGATGATTCAAACAGTGGAAGTTCTAAAAACACAAACGGGGAATTCTATGTCAATCCTCTTGTATGGACCTATAAAGCAAACCAGACAGGAAGTATGTGCCTTATTGAACATCAGGGATCAATCTGTGTAGCAGCTTTCAAGGCAGCCACACCAAAAGGATTTACGGAAGCCTTTTCTTTTAATCTACTTATGATAGAAAACGGTTACTTCAAACCAAACTTTATAATGAAAAACGGAGAATTTGTATTATACATTCCGAAAGAGTGGCAGAAAGCAGGTAGAATCTTTGTGCTGATTGGTATCGATAAGAATGGCAAAACCCAAACCTTTACAGACAAAGACCTGAACGATGAGAGCTTTACAACGACCCTTAATATTGAGGAATATGCATTTTCACTGATTTACTCAGATATTGGTGCATCTAGTCCTATCTCAGGCACAACTACTGGTACTACCATATCCTCAGGTATATATACCGTACAGGAGGGAGATACCCTGTCAGGAATTGCCAAGAAGCTTGAAAAGACACGTGCGACTTTGCTTGGGAAGAATAAGCTTGAGAATCCGAATAAACTGAACATTGGGCAGAAGATATATTATTAGTTGGATAGAACTCATTAATTAATAAGCATTAGGATAGGTAGAAAACGAATTTACTTTTATGCGGAAGGACCACGTTGACTAAGTGGTCCTTTGTAATAGAAGTTGTTCAATCTCATTTAGAATTATTTTATATTCATTGACATAAAAGAAGCCACTGAGTATAATAATAGTAAAAGAGGAGCGTGCTCCTTTAGGTGGGCTAACACCAAAATCTGAAATTACGACCACGCAAGTGGATGTTGGCGGGCAACACTAAAATCCGAAACTACGACCACGTAAGTGGATGTTGGCAGACAACACTAAAATTAGCCATAAAAGAGAGGTTATGCAACACAGTGGTGTTGCTATCCTCTTTTTTTATGTTCCTTAGGAGGAAAAGCACATATGCACTCATATTCTATTGAAGAGGCAAGGCGTATTGTAATGCAATGTGCTAAGCAGTACCAGACGAATTTATTGGGTAAACAGTTTATCCTTATATATAGAGATCGAAGTGATAATCAGGTGAAAGCTCTTGAACTGAAATTTGAGAAGGGTAACTATCAGCATTTGACGGGTATTGAAATGATTGATGAGTATGGTAAAGTGAGAGAACATGTTTCCGAATTGTTTTATTCCAAATGCTTGAATAACCAGCTTGCAAAGGATGAAATTCAATTTAAGAAAAATGGAACAACAAATCTGAAATTACTGGCACTTCCAGTAATGCTGGGAATACATAAGGTTACTAAAATTGCAGGTGATTTTAATTATAGCAGACCATATCTGGTGGCAGATAAAGTAATTGGTAATGTGAATTTTTGCCTTGGATTAAGACAGGCTGATGAGTATTATGTTCCAGTATCTGCATTGTTAGAAGATATTAAGCAATTAACTAATGTTCAGTCACAGGTACTGACAATACTTACAAGAGGATCAAATAGCGAGAAGTATTCCGATATACGTCATGTTGCGAAGGGATTAAATCTGAATAATCTTACTATTCCAGATGATATTGCGGAAAAGATTAGCTTGGAAAATTATATTCCAAAGAGCAAGTAGCACATATTCTATAGCACTTGCTATGGAACACACATTATTCAGAGTTTCCGTATATGATGGGGAAAAAGTAGTGGCTATGGCAAGAATGATTGGCGATATGGGATTGAATTATTATATTAAGGACGTTGTTGTCCAACCAGAT
>CAZQTM010000036.1:0-13678 GCA_964595855.1 uncultured Lachnospiraceae bacterium
AATCGTAAAGTAATGTGTAATGAAATGGGAACATTAGTTGCGGAAAGAATTTGATTTTATACGTTATTACTGTTACAATTTAATATAAATTTTCATTACAGTTGATAGACAGGAGGATATGAAATGAGAAGTGATTCAGCCAAAAAAGGTGTGGCACAGGCACCACATAGATCTTTATTTAATGCACTTGGTTATACAAAAGAAGAGATGGAGCGTCCATTAATTGGAATTGTAAGTTCATATAATGAAATCGTTCCTGGACATATGAATCTTGATAAGATTGCGAATGCTGTAAAAATGGGCGTTGCAATGGCTGGTGGAACACCGGTTATGTTTCCGGCAATCGCTGTTTGCGATGGAATTGCTATGGGACATGTTGGAATGAAATATTCACTTGTTACAAGAGATTTGATAGCAGACAGTACAGAATGTATGGCTTTAGCACATCAATTTGATGCTCTTGTTTGTATTCCTAACTGTGATAAGAATGTACCTGGATTGTTAATGGCGGCAGCAAGGTTGAATATACCTACTATTTTTGTATCCGGAGGACCTATGCTTGCAGGAAAGGTTAATGGATGCAAAACAAGTCTTTCCAGTTTATTTGAAGCAGTTGGTGCTCAGGCAGCTGGGAAAATTACGATAGATGAATTAACAGAATTTGAAGAAAAAGCGTGTCCAACATGTGGTTCCTGTTCCGGAATGTACACAGCTAATTCTATGAACTGTCTGACAGAGGCGATTGGTATGGCATTGCCGGGTAATGGAACAATACCTGCTGTTTATTCTGAAAGATTACGTCTTGCTAAACATGCCGGCATGAAAATTATGGAATTATTGGAAAGAGATATTAAACCTAGGGATATCATGAATGAAAAAGCGTTTCATAATGCTTTAGCAGTTGATATGGCACTTGGATGTTCTACAAATTCGATGTTACATTTACCTGCAATTGCACATGAGGCAGGTGTTGATTTGAATCTTTCTATTGCAAACGATATCAGTAAAAAAACACCAAATCTTTGTCATTTGGCACCCGCCGGTCATACTTATATTGAAGAACTGAATGAAGCAGGCGGCGTTTATGCTGTTATGAATGAGTTAAATAAGAAGAATTTATTATATACAGATATGATTACTGCTACAGGAAAAACCATTAAAGAAAACATAGAAGGTTGCATTAACAAGAATGCGGAAGTAATCAGACCAATTGAAAATCCTTATAGTGAAATAGGTGGTATTGCAGTACTGAAAGGAAACATTGCCCCTGACACCTGTGTGGTAAAACAATCTGCAGTTGTTAAGGAAATGTTAGTTCATAGCGGACCTGCCAAAGTATATGACTGTGAAGAGGATGCAATTGATGCAATAAAGAGTGGGAAAATTGTTGAGGGAGATGTAGTAGTAATTCGTTATGAAGGTCCAAAAGGAGGTCCCGGAATGCGTGAAATGTTGAATCCAACCTCTGCAATTGCAGGAATGGGTTTAGCTTCAAGCGTAGCATTAATAACGGATGGACGTTTCTCAGGAGCTTCCAGAGGTGCTTCCATTGGTCATGTTTCACCGGAAGCTGCTGTTGGTGGTCCCATTGCATTAATTGAAGAAGGTGATATCATAAACATTGATATTCCAAATCATACAATAAATGTCGATGTATCAGACCATGTTTTGGAAGAAAGAAGAAAAAATTGGAAACCAAGAGAACCCAAAATCACGACTGGATATTTAGCGAGATATCGTGAAATGGTTACAAGCGGTAACCGTGGTGCTATATTAGAAATGCCAAAAAAAAATTAGGCTTTGGAGGGGTTATTATGCAACTTACAGGTGCTGAAATAGTAGTTGAATGTTTAAAAGAGCAAGGAGTAGATACCGTATTTGGATATCCAGGCGGTACCATATTAAATATCTATGATGCATTGTATAAACATAAAGACGAAATCTTTCATGTTTTAACATCGCATGAGCAGGGTGCTTCCCACGCAGCAGATGGATATGCCAGGGCAACGGGTAAAGTTGGAGTATGCATGGCTACAAGTGGACCGGGTGCAACAAATCTGGTAACAGGTATTGCGACGGCATATATGGATTCTGTACCTGTTGTAGCAATTACAGCAAATGTGAATTTACCATTATTAGGTAAAGATTCCTTTCAGGAGGTGGACATTGCCGGAGTAACCATGCCAATCACAAAACATGGCTTTATTGTCAAGGATGTTAATATACTTGCAAAAACCATAAGAAGAGCATTTGAGATTGCAAAAAGTGATCGACCGGGGCCGGTTTTAGTCGATATCACAAAAGATGTAACGGCAGCATTATGTGAATATGAGAGAGAAGAGCCAAAGGAAATTATCAGATCTAAAAAATGTACTGACAAGGAAATAGAAAAAGCAATTGAAGTAATAAGTACTGCTAAAAAGCCATTTATCTATTTAGGTGGAGGTGCTATTATTTCGGATGCTGTAGATGAAGTCAGTAAATTTGCAGAGTTAATAGATGCTCCGGTATGTGATACCCTTATGGGTAAAGGTGCATTTGATGGTTATAGTGACCGGTATACCGGAATGATTGGTATGCATGGAACAAAGGCTTCTAATTTTGGCGTTAGTGAATGTGATTTATTGATTGCCTTGGGAGCCAGATTTTCTGATCGTGTAATTGGAAATGCAAAGAAGTTTGCATCTAATGCAAAAATTTTACATATTGATATAGATGCGGCAGAAATCGATAAAAATGTTAAGACGTATGCATCTGTTGTTGGAGATTTAAAAGAAGTTTTATCTATTTTAAATAGTAAGATTCAAAAACAGAATCACGATGAATGGATGAACCATATTAAAGATTTAAAGAGGAAATTTCCACTAACATATAATAAGGAAAAATTAAGTTGTCCTTATATCTTGGAAGAGATTGACAGAATTACAAAGGATGAAGCTATTATTACAACAGATGTTGGACAGCACCAAATGTGGGCTGCTCAATATTATCATTATACGAAACCAAGAACATTTATTACATCAGGTGGCTTAGGAACTATGGGATATGGATTAGGCGCTTGTATTGGTGCGAAAATGGGCAGACCTGATAGAATATGTATCAATATTGCAGGTGATGGCTGTTTTAGAATGAATATGAATGAACTCGCCACAGCATCGCGTTATGGAATTCCTATTATTCAGGTAATTATAAATAATAAGGTTCTTGGAATGGTAAGACAATGGCAGACTCTATTCTACGACCATAGATACTCTCAAACCATATTAGATGATAAGGTTGATTTTAATAAGGTCGCAGAAGGCTTAGGATGTGAAGCCATTCTTGTAACTAAACAAGAAGAATTTGGTCCGGCTATTGAAAAAGCCATTGCTGATAAAAAACCAGTTGTAATAAACTGTATGGTTGATAAAGATGATAATGTATTTCCTATGGTACCGGCAGGTGCTCCAATTAGCGATGCGTTTGATGAAAGTGATTTAAAAAACAAATAAGCATAACGTACAATTTATAGGAATATTATGAAATAAACATATCTGGGAGTACAAATGAAAAGGTACATACAGTTTATTAGTATTTTCATATTTACTATAATACTATTGATAGGTCTATTATATATAGGCCTAGCTGTTTATTATAGTAATGGCTTCTCATATGGAACCTTTATTAATGGTATATACTGCACTGGAAAATCAGTAGAAGAAGTTAATAAAGAATTAAATGAGAATTTTCATGCAAATGATCTTAAAATTAAGTTAAGAGATGGAGTAAAGCAGATTGATTTACAGAAAATCGATTATTCTTATGACTTCATGAATCCTTTGGAAATATATTTAAATAATCAGAATTCTTTCCTATGGATTGAAAATCTCTTTATGGGGGATTCTGGGGTTACTTTATATCCCAAAGGTCTTTATGATGAGAATAAATTTGATGAAACCTTCTCAAAGTTAAGAATGACTGAAAAAAATGATAAAGGTGATGTTCGATTAGTTTTAAATGACTCAGGATATGTTTTAATAGATCCAAAAGCAAATGTATTGGATGAAAATAAAACTAAAACAATAATTGAAGAGGCACTGTTAAAGGGCTATCCCACTGTAAATCTTGATACAAGTAATTGTTATAAAGATGCCTCATATTCAAATAATGAATTACATCTGATAGAACTTTATCCTCAAATTAAGAATTTCCAAAATAAAGATATTATCTTTCAGTTTGGTGATGATGAAAGAAAAATTACAAGTAGAGAATTATCACTTCTGATTGATTGTGATGAAACTGGTATTCCAACTTTAGACGATAGAAATTTACCAGTTGCTAATAAAGATGAGGTTAAGAATCTTATTGATAAGTTAGGTAGGGAATTCAATACTTATTGTAATCATTACTTTACTACTCATTCAGGAGAAATAGTTTATATTGATAGTGGTAACTATGGCAATGAAATAAATGCAAAAACAGAAACAGAATGGCTCTTTGATTTTATATCGAATGGTGGAGACATTATTGTTCATGAACCGGAATATATACATACAGCCAATTTTCTTGGAAAGAATGATATTGGGAATACCTATATCGAGATAAGTTTAAGTGAACAGAAATTATACTATTATAAAAATGGGGAGATAGCACTTACTACTGACGTTGTAACAGGGAATACAGGCAGAAAAAGAGGTACCCCTCAAAAAGTATGTTTTGTTTACGCAAAACAAGAAAGAAGAATTCTAAAAGGCCCTGGATATTCAGCATTTGTAAATTTCTGGATGCCAGTCAGTGGAAATATTGGAATTCATGATGCATCGTGGCGTTCTGAATATGGCGGAAATATATATAAAACGAGCGGATCTCATGGATGTATTAATACACCGTATGATAAAATGAAGGAATTATATGGTATGGTTGACATTGGCACGCCGGTAATTATTTATGAATTAAGTGAATAATAGAATTGACGTATCCTAGAAAAAAATGTAAAATAATTGTCATATGTAAAAAAACTGTATATGTATACAGTTTATATAAGAATAGGAGGAATTAGATAGTGGCCAGAGTGTATAACTTTTCAGCAGGTCCAGCAGTTTTACCTGAAGAAGTTCTTAAAGAAGCTGCAGAAGAAATGTTAGATTATAGGGGAACTGGAATGTCAGTTATGGAGATGAGCCATCGATCTAAGACCTATGATACCATCATCAAAGAAGCAGAAGCAGATTTAAGAGAATTAATGAATATTCCGGATAATTATAAAGTTCTTTTCTTACAGGGTGGAGCTAGCCAGCAGTTTGCAATGATTCCTATGAACCTAATGAAGAATAAGGTTGCTGATTACATTGTGACAGGTCAGTGGGCTAAGAAAGCTTATCAGGAAGCATGTATTTATGGAAAAGCTAATAAGATTGCTTCTTCTGAAGATAAGACATTTTCATACATACCGGATTGTTCAGATTTACCAATTTCTGAAGATGCAGATTATGTATATATATGCGAAAATAATACAATTTATGGAACCAAATTTAAAACATTACCAAATACTAAGGGAAAAACTCTAGTAGCTGATGTTTCATCATGTTTCTTATCAGAACCTGTTGATGTTACGAAGTATGGAGTAATTTATGGTGGTGTTCAGAAGAATGTTGGACCTGCCGGTGTAGTTATTGTAATTATTAGAGAAGATCTGATTACAGAGGACACATTACCGGGAACTCCTACTATGCTTAAATATAAGATTCATGCTGATAATGATTCTTTATATAATACTCCACCAGCATATGGAATTTATATTTGCGGTAAAGTATTTAAATGGCTCAAGAAAATGGGCGGTCTTGAAGTTATGAAGGAACGTAACGAAGAGAAAGCAAAGATTCTTTATGACTACTTGGATGAGAGTAAATTATTTAAGGGAACTGTTCGTAAGGAAGACCGTTCTTTAATGAATGTACCTTTCATTACCGGTGATGCAGACTTAGATGCAAAATTTGTGAAAGAAGCAAAAGAAGTAGGTTTTGAGAGTCTGAAAGGTCATAGATCAGTTGGTGGTATGAGAGCAAGTATTTATAATGCAATGCCAATTGAAGGTGTAAAAAAACTTGTTGAATTTATGAAGAAATTTGAAAAAGAAAATTTGAAATAGGAAACCTGGAGGCAGAAATAAAATGTTTAAATACCATTGCCTGAATCCGATTGCACAGATCGGGCTTGAGAATTTTGATAAAAATTATGAAAAAACAGATGCTCTAAATGAAGCAGAAGGAGTGCTAGTAAGAAGTGCTGCTATGCATGATTTGGAATTACCTGACAGTCTGTTAGCAATCGCAAGAGCCGGAGCAGGAGTAAATAATATTCCACTTGATAAATGTGCTTCTAAAGGTATCGTTGTTTTTAATACACCTGGAGCGAATGCAAATGGTGTAAAAGAATTGGTTATTGCAGGAATGCTTATTGCATCAAGAGATATAGTAGGTGGAATTGAATGGGTAGCATCCGATAAAGATGATGAGAATATTGCAAAAGCTGCCGAAAAAGAAAAGAAGAAATTTGCCGGTAGCGAGATACAGGATAAAAAGTTAGGTATTATCGGATTAGGTGCTATTGGTGTTAAGGTTGCAAATGCTGCAAAACACTTAGGCATGGAAGTATATGGATATGATCCTTATTTATCTGTTGATGCTGCATGGAATTTAAGCAGGGATGTAAAACATGTAATTAACGTTGAAGACATTTATGCAAATTGTGATTATATTACAATACATGTTCCACTGTTAGATTCTACAAAAGAAATGCTTAATAAGGATGCCATTGAAAAGATGAAAGATGGTGTAATCATTTTAAACTTTGCACGTGATTTGCTTGCAAATGAAAATGATATTTTAGATGGTATCAAGAGTGGAAAAATAAGAAAATACGTAACAGATTTTCCTAATACAACCACTGCAGGAAAAGAAGGCTGTATCGTAATACCTCATCTTGGAGCTTCCACAGAAGAATCAGAAGATAACTGTGCTGTTATGGCAGTAAGTGAATTAAAAAATTATCTGGAAAATGGTAATATTATCAATAGTGTAAACTTCCCGACATGTGATATGGGTATCTGTACACAGGTAGGAAGAGTTGGTATTTTCCACAAAAATATTACAAAAATGATTTCTAGATTCTCATCTGTACTTGGCGATAACGGTATTAACATTACCGATATGGTTAATAAATCAAAAGGTGATTATGCGTATACCATGTTAGACATAGAAAACAAGGTATCAGATGAAATCATTAAACAATTAACTGCTATTGATGGAGTTTTAAGAGTAAGAGTTGTAAAATAAAAAAAGATGATATCAATGATATCATCAAAAGAATAGAGTCTGTAATTGTACTGAACCCAATAAATTAGATTTTGGTCTGATTTATTGGGTTCATTTTTTTTATTTAAGTTTCTTCTCAAATTGGAATACACCATCATATTCCTGATTCATTTTCTGTTCGTATTCAATGGAATGTTCTGTTGCAAGATCCATATACTTAATAAATATTTCTTCTACCGTTTTTTTCTCAGACATGGCAAGCTCCTGTAATACAGGGCGCAGCTTTTCAAGCTGTTCAGATATTCTTACTTCTTGAGGATTAATATCCGGCATAACTTTATCTGCATATTCATTAATTTTATTTAAAAATTGACGATCTTCACTAGTCATATATTTTCTCCCTTACATTTTTTTATTATCGAATGATATTTTAACACTTGCGTATTGGTATGTCAAAATGTAGAATATTGTTAAGAATATACATACGAGGTGAAACATGGCAGATTTAAGACCATTTCAAGCGATAATGCCAGCACTGGGACTGGAAGATAAAATAGCAGCATTACCATATGATGTTTATAATCGAGAGGAAGCGAAGAAAGTAGTTGAAATTAGTCCTCTTTCTTTTTTAAGAATTGATCGTGCAGAAACAAATTTTAACGATGATATTTCTACCTATGATGAATGTGTATATCAAAAAGCAAATGAACTACTAAACACAATGATTAAAGAGGGTAAATTTGTAGAAGATAATAAAAGTTGCTATTACCTATACAGACAAATTATGAATGAAAGAAGTCAAACGGGTATTGTTGCGTGTGCAAGTGTAGATGATTACTGTAACGGAATCATCAAAAAGCATGAGAATACCAGGGAAGAAAAAGAATTAGACAGGATTAATCATATATCTGCCTGTAATGCACAGACAGGACCAATCTTTTTAGCATTTCGTTCCAATAATGTGTTGGATACTCTAATTTCTAATAAAATATTAGAGACTCCATTATATGATTTTACATCTGATGATGAAATCAGGCATTCTGTCTGGAGATTTGATTCTGATAATGATATAAACGTTATCAGAACTAATTTTGAAAAGATGAATGCTATCTATATAGCAGATGGTCACCATCGTTGTGCATCTGCTGCAAAAGTTGCATTAAAAAGAAGAATAGAAGGAAAGATGCAGGAATCGGATTATTTTATGTCTGTTTTATTTCCACAAAATCAACTAAAGATTTTAGACTATAACAGGGTAATTAAGGATTATAATAATAAATCGTTAGAATGTATTTTAGATGAAATTAGTGAGTATTTTGATGTTTATGAAGAAAATAATCAGGTGAAGCCTGAAAAGAAAGGTATATTTGGTCTTTATATTGATGATAAGTGGTATCGACTTATAATCAAAGAAGAATTCAAAACGAATGATCCTGTTGAAGCACTTGATGTTTCGTTGTTACAAAAATACATTCTTGACAGGATACTGGGAATCAAAAATCCAAAGACTGATTATAGAATTGATTTTGTCGGCGGAATAAGAGGACTTGATGAACTTGAAAGAAGAGTACATACGGATTGCAAAATTGCTTTCTCAATGTATCCGACTTCAATAGAAGAACTGTTTTCGGTAGCCGATGCTGGTTTATTGATGCCTCCGAAATCAACATGGTTTGAGCCAAAACTTAGAAGCGGACTTTTTATACATAAAATATAATTCTTAAAATAATAGGAGGTCTTTATGAAAGATAAACTCTATAGAATAATGGACTGGCCAAAGATTGAAGCTATCGTGTATGCAGAAGAAAGCCACCCACAAAGTGTTTTGGGCAGACATTTTTTTAGTGGATATACTCTTTTTCAAGCTTTTATACCTAATGCCAGTGAAGTATATCTTATGATAGAGGGTGTAAAGGATCCACTAGCGATGGATTTAGCGGATGAGGAGGGGTTCTTCGCAGTTACAGTGCCTTTAAAGGAGCAACGTAACTATCAATATAGATATCTTGATAAAGACGGTCAGGAACATGTCATCTATGATCCCTACGATTTTAACTTAGTACTATCAGATGAAGAGAAGTTAAAATGGGATAATGGAATCTTATATAATGCTTATGAGTTTATGGGTGCTCATGAAAGAGTTATTCGAGGAATCAAAGGTGTTTCCTTTATGGTCTGGGCACCGAATGCTTTGCGTGTCAGTGTTGTAGGAGATTTTAATGGATATAACGGAAAATGTAATCCAATGGAAAAATGTGATGATACGGGAATTTTTTCTATCTTTATTCCTAATCTATCTGCCGGAATCAAATATAAATATGAAATCTATGCTAAGGGTGGAATATCTTTTCAAAAATCAGATCCTTATGCATTTATACAGGAATCAC
Source organism: uncultured Lachnospiraceae bacterium (assembly GCA_964595855.1). Classification (GTDB taxonomy): domain Bacteria; phylum Bacillota; class Clostridia; order Lachnospirales; family Lachnospiraceae; genus RGIG8767. The sequence continues at coordinate 9,680 of CAZQTM010000036.1, forward strand.
CTAGTTGCTCATCCATCATATGCAAAGAACCTAAGATCAAATGGACGGACAATAATTTTCTAAAAAGAAATGAAAGAAACAATAAAGAAAAATCTGCTATTAATATTTACCAGATTAAATTAGACGAATATAAAGATGATGATGGTAAATATTTATCTTATCATGCAATATTAGATATCTTGCTTCCGTATTTAAAAGATATGAGATATACGCATATTGAAATTATGCCAATTATGGAATCCAGGTCAAATAATTCATCTGGATATCAAATGTTGTCTTTTTATTCTATTAACCAGAGGCATGGTACTCTTAATGATTTCATGCATTTTATAAATAGAATGCATGAAGAAGAAATTGGAGTAATTTTGGAATGGGTTCCTTCTTATTTTCCAAAAGATGAGCAAGGATTATCATTCTTTGACGGAACTTATTTATATGGACATTTGGATGAAAGAAAACGATATAATATTGCTTATGATGCATACATGTTTAATTATGCAAGACCACAGATAATAAATTATCTGATTTCAAATGCTTTATACTGGGTTAGAACATTTCATGTCGATGGTTTGCATTTTACCGGTATTTCTTCTATGTTATATTTGGATTATGCAAAGAATGATGGTGAATGGGTTGCCAATTTATATGGTGGTAACGAGAATCTTGAAGCCATAGAATTTATTAAGCATGTAAATAGTATTCTGCATAAGGAAAACAGAGAAATTTTTACTATTACAAAAGAAACATCTGCATGGCCTAAAATTACAGCTGCTTTGGACGATAACGGACTTGGATTTGATTTTGTATGGGATAATGGATTTGGTGATTCTTATCTTGATTTTATCGGTAAAGATTGTGATCAACGTTTAAAATGTATGAATGAGATTACGGATAGTATGGTCTATGCATATAGTGAAGATTATATTTTGACGATGTCAAATGAAGACCTTATAAAGACGGGTGGTTCTCTCTATGAACTTATGCCCGGAGACGAAGATAAGAAGCTTAAGAATATACGTCTGACCCTTTCTTTTTACATGTGTCATCCAGGAAAAAAACTTATCTTTATGGGGCAGGAGGCTCTTGGCAATCCTGACAGTAATATTGCTAAACTGTCCATGTCCTTAAATAAGATGTATGTGGATCTTCCTGCATTACATGATTTGGACAGATTTGCAACTGGTTTTGAATGGATTAATTGTATTGATCATGGCGATGGTATCATAAGTTTTCTAAGAAAAGATGATTTTTTTGATCATACTATTTTTGTAGTATGTAATTTTTCAGATAAAGAATATCCTTCTTATAAATTTGGTGTTCCATATGAAGGAAAATATAAAATTATATTTTGCTCAGAAGAAAAACAGTTCGGAGGCATTGGCGTAACGTTATCAAAAGTAAAAGAGACAAAGGAAGAAGAATTTGATGGACGTAATAATTCTCTTACACTCAAAGTTTTACCATTATCAATTGCATTCTATCAGTACACACCATATTCAGAAGAAGAATTGTTACAAATAGCTGAAAAGAAAGTACAAAAAATCAAAGAAAAATTGGAAAAGGAAGCAATACAAAAGGCAAAAAAATTAAAAAATTTATCCCTTAAAGAAGAACTGGAAACAAAAGTAAATGAAGCTGACCTTTTGATTTTAAAAGGAAAAGAAGTCCAGAAGCAAATAAAAGTGACATCAAAAAGGAAATAAATCTTTAAGGAGGAGTATTTGTGTCCGAGGTAAAAACATTATTACTAGAAGCTATAATAGATGATAAAGGAAATGTTAATATGGGATTAATTGAGAGTTATTTTTCACAGTTGCCTGAAAAGGCATTACAACTAGGGGTTAAAGTAGTATTAGCGTTTATTGTATTCCTAATTGGTATGAGAATCATTAAGTGGCTTCGTAAAATTTTAAAGAAAGCCCTGACAAAAGGGAATGCTGACGTTGGTGTAATCCAGTTCTTAGATTCCTTTTCAAAGGTAATTTTGATTACATTGCTTGTACTGGCAATCGCATCCAAATTTGGTCTGGAAGCAACAAGTTTAGTGGCAGTACTCGGTTCTGCTTCAATTGCCATCGGCCTTGCACTTCAGGGAAGTTTAAGCAACTTTGCAGGTGGAGTCTTAATATTATTATTAAAACCCTTTAAAGTTGGTGACTATATCAAAGAAGATACAAAGGGGAATGAAGGAACTGTATCAGAGATTTCTTTATTTTATACAAAGCTCACAACGTTCGATGGAAAAGTGATTGTATTACCAAATGGAACGCTCGCCAATAACAGCCTTACGAATGCAACAAGTACTGAAGATAGAAAAATTGATATTAAAGTTTCTATTTCCTATCAAACAGATATCAGGCAAGCCAGAATGGTAATCCTTAATGTTATAAACAAGGAAGAGAAAATTTTACAAACTGAAGAAAAATTGGTATATGTACATGAACTTGCAGAGAGTGGAGTGATTTTAGGGATTCGTTGCTATGTTAAAAATGAAGACCTTTGGGATGTGAAATGGAAGTTAACTGAGTTGATAAAATATGCTTTCGATGAAAATAATATTGAGATTCCTTATAAACAGATAGATGTTCATACGAAAAATATAAGTGTATTATAACATTATCTAAAATATAGAAATCACTCATTGGTTATTAAAAATATATAATAAAAAATCACAAACCATATCAAATATGATGGTTTGTGATTTTTTTATAAGCTGAAAAAGGGACTCGAACCCTCGACCCCTTCATTACGAGTGAAGTGCTCTACCAACTGAGCTATTTCAGCAGTCAACATTTGTTATTATAATAGTTAATAATAACTTTGACAAGGGACAATTTGAAGAATAGTAATTTATTATAAAATCAATCTACATTTGCAGCATTATCATAAAGATTCAGAATATCTTTTTTTGATACCATTTTTGATAAAAGGAATGCGATGATGATAATCCCCGGTATATCAATCAGCAGTCTTGTAATGGCAAAGGTATTGCCAAGTGCCGCTATTTCAAAAAGGAACATAGGAATCTTGGTCGTTGACCAGGCGCCAATGAATATAAGGATATTCATGAACTTTACACCCTTTTTCATAAAAACAGCAGCAACAGGAAATGCTCCATATAATGGTCCAGCAGCTGCGGAGCCTATGAAGATGGCGAGTAAGACTCCTTTAATTCCTGAGCCTTCTCCCATGTATTTCATCATAGTCTCTCTTGGTACCCAAACATCTAAAAGACCGAGCAATAGAAAAATAGGTGGGATTACCAACAATACCTCTTTCATAGAGTTTCCAGTTATACGAAGTGTTTTAAGTCCAAGTTCTTGGTTAAAAAGAATAAGAAATATCATTGCAATGAGTACAATTATAAAACCACGGTATCGTTTGATTATATTTTTCATTAAACCACCACCAATCCAATAATATTAGCCACGATAAAGGAAAAGAAAAATGCAAGTATATTACGCATTATAGAGATTTTCTTTCCAAAATACTTGATTTCAACTGGAAGCGTTACAATACCGACCATCATTAGAGTAGATACAAATGTTGCAATCTGCATATAACCGGCTCCGTTTTCTAACAGGATAGCTGCAGTTGGAAATGCTACGAATCCAGGAATCAGGGTTATAGAACCAATTATACCAGCAAGTAAGGCTCCAATCCAACCCGATTCAGCTCCAATAAATTTTGAGATGGTATCTGGGTCAAAAACAGCAAGTAAAAATCCTACTAGTACAATTACTACTAAAAATTGAGGCAGGATATTCTCAAATGCTTTCCAAGCTTTTTTAATCGCCATTTTTGTCTTTTTCTTATCTTTTATGTAAGAGAGAATTAATAGGACAATGGCAAGTCCATAGAAGATATAGGAATCCATGGGATACCTCCTTTGTATTTATGATGAAGAAGATAAATAAATAGTTGATTTAAAACGAACTACTAATCATTAGTCCAAGAATCATACCGTAAATTATAGAACCTATTTTGCTTGAAGTAATT
>CAZQTM010000037.1:0-5712 GCA_964595855.1 uncultured Lachnospiraceae bacterium
CAGATGCTTTAGAATTGACACTAAAAGCAGTCGAAGAGAAGTTTGGTGAATTTCTTCATAATATGAAGTGGCTTAATATGGGAGGTGGACATCATATTACCCGAGTGGATTATGATATCCCCCTTTTGGAAAAATGTATTAAGAGAATTTCAGAACAATATAATTTGCAAATATATCTTGAACCGGGAGAAGCAGTTGCACTAAACGCAGGGTATCTGGTTACAGAAGTGCTGGATGTATTATGTAATGGAAAAACTTTAATTGGAATGCTGGATATGTCTGCTGCATGCCATACACCGGATGTTCTTGAGATGCCATATCGCCCAACGCTTATGAATGCGGATGAAGCAGGGAAAAAAGCTTATACCTACAGATTGGGTGGACCAACATGTCTGGCTGGAGATATCGTGGGAGATTATAGCTTTGATGAGATGCTATATGAGGGGAAACGATTGATCTTTGGTGATATGGCAATTTATTCCATGTGTAAGAATAATACATTCAATGGAATGCAGTTACCAAATATTTACACGCTCAAAGAAGATGGGACATTTCAGTTATTAGCGGAGTTTGATTACTTTGATTTTAAGAAACGTTTAGGCACGTAAAATGTAGCAGAAGATAAAGTAAAATTGGGGGATATGCAATGGAAGAAATTAGAAAAGCTACAGAAGAAGATAATGAAAGTATAGTGAAATTAGTACGGGAAACAATGAGCGAAGTATATCCAAACTACTATCCGACAGGGGCAGTAGAACTTTTTTTATCTTATCAGACAAAAGATAATATTATTAGGGATATCCAAAATGGAATTGTTTATGTTCTTGAAAATGATGGATTGATGATTGGTACAGGAACGATAAAGGAAAATAGAGTATGTAGACTTGTAGTCAAGACAAATCAGCAAGAAAAAGGATATGGAACAAAAATTATTGAATACTTAGAGGAACAGATTCTTTCAAACTATGAAACCGTTATTTTGGATGCGTCTCTGCCGGCTTGTGAATTATATAGAAAAAGAGGATATAAGACAATGGAATATAAAAAATTGCAGGCAGAGAACGGTGATTATATTTGTTATCCTCTTATGCAGCTAAAGTAATATTGTGTCAAAATTATTTAGTTAGATCTAATTCATTCACGGGTGGCAGACAGCTATGATTTCGACAAACATAATAAGTGGTTTTATCATTAATCATTTTGTACTGCTTGTTTTGTTCATAGAATACCCTAACATGAGCATCTAGTGGTAGTTTGAAAGGTAATTGGGCTATATCTGTTTTATCCTTTACTACCACAGTAACTATGGTGGGTGGGTCAATATTATCGGAAAGAGCTAATAAAAACATAGCATATCCAGAAGGATAATTTCTTGCTTCACCACATAGATAGCCAAGCTGTTTTTGTAAGACATCTTCTATATCCGCATCTGGCATCAAAGAGTTTAGTTTGATAAGGCAATTAGCCATCATTGAGTTCCCACTTGGGATTGCTCCGTCATAACATTCTTTTGGACGAAGGATAAGTACTTCGTTATCTTTCCCATAGAGATAAAATCCACCAGTTTCAAAATCAAGGAAATTATCAATGGCTTTTCTTGCAAGATCCTTTGCACGCTCAAGATAGGCTTTATCAAGAGTTGCATCATACAGTGAAAGAAGTGCATAGATATAGTTGGCATAATCATCAAGAAATCCTTTTCCACTGCAATTACCATTACGGTAAGAGACATATAATGTGTCTTGGTTATACAACTCTTTTTCAATAAAATTACTTGCCTTTATTGCAACTGCTAAATATTCAGTATTCCTGCTGATGCGATATACAGCACATAGAGCCGTAATCATCAAAGAATTCCATGATGTTAGAATTTTATCATCGATGTTCAGATGACAGCGCTTGCGACGATACTCACGGATGGTAGGCAAAAATTCATCAAAACGTCCGGTAGAAAAATCTGTATGCATAAGATTTGGTATACTTTTACCCTCAAAGTTGCCTTCCTTTGTAATATCATAAAATTCGTTGAATAAAACCCCATCTTGTTTACCTAACAGTTCTATAATCTCATTCGGTTCAAATAAATAGAATTTACCCTCTACGCCATCACTGTCTGCATCCTGAGCACTGAAAAATCCACCGTCCTTTGAGGTCATCTCGGTTAAAACATATTGTACTGTTTTTTCTGCCACATCCCTATAAATAGACTTCTCTGTTATTTCATATGCTTTACAATAAGCAGAAATCAGTAAAGCGTTGTCATATAACATCTTTTCAAAGTGCGGAACCAGAAAGATTCGGTCTGTAGAATACCGGCAAAAGCCATAGCCGATATGGTCAAACATGCCGCCTGCATACATTTGAGAAAGTGTTGTTTCTACCATATTAATCAAGTCATGATTACCATACTTTTGATATTGCTGCATGATAAACAAAAGATTGTGTGGTGCTGGAAATTTTGGCGCACTACCAAAACCTCCATATTTTTTGTCAAAGCTTTGCTCATAGATTTGAATTGCATCATTTAATAGTCGATCGTCTACTGTAGTCTCTGCTTTTGTAGTGTCTTTCAATGCAGCCGTAATTTTATCTGCAGAACTTAATAAGGTTACTCTGTCATTCTGCCACTTTTCATGTATAGCTAAAAGAAGCTCTTTCAAGCCAAATTGACCATGATGGCTATTCTTAGGGAAATAAGTTCCTGCTAGAAATGGTTTCTGGTCAGCAGTAATAAAAATGCTGGTAGGCCATCCACCACTACCGGTAAGCGTCTGACAAACGGCCATATATATGCTGTCTAAATCAGGACGTTCCTCCCGGTCTACCTTTATAGATATAAAATATCGATTCAAAATATCTGCAATTTCAGAATCTTCAAAGCTTTCATGTGCCATTACATGACACCAGTGACAGGTACTGTACCCAATACTCAAGAATATTGGTTTATCCTCTGTCTTTGCTCTGTCAAATGCTTCTTCTCCCCAAGGATACCAATCTACCGGATTTTCTGCATGCTGTAAAAGATATGGACTTGTCTCGTTGATCAAATGATTTGCCAAAATAATCACCTCAATTCCTTTAATATTATTAACACCATAAACTTAACGAATACATTGAATTTAATAAATATTAACAAGTAAATGGACATACTATGAAAAAAGAGGTATATATAATGGAATTAGGAACTTTGTTTTTTATATTTATTGGAATGACGGTGATAAGCATCTTAGGAATTACTATTTTACTTTTGGCAAAAAGTCGACTAGTAAAAAACATCTATTTTTATTTACTGGCAATATGGGGAGTCGTGATTGCAATTAATGGAGCAACATTGGAACCAGAAAACTCTATTCTTCAGCAGATCATCTTTTGGGTTTTAGGATTCTTAGTAGTAATTGGAATTCTGATTAAAATCACTGCTAAATTTGAAAAGGCAGAGTTAGTTGCAGATATTTTCGTAATTACATCAGTTATTGTGGGATTAACAAATTTATTCTTCTAGTATATTTAATGGAAAAATTTGGTTTCAATATATGTCAATTCATGATATAGTGCTTATAATAATTTACCAATTCCGGTAGAGCAGGAAACAATAGATAGATTTCAATAAATAAGACAGGAGATTTTAATATGAATGAATTAAAAGAAATTAATACAAATGATTTTAACTGTAACCCATTTAAGATGCTAGGAAAAGACTGGATGCTAATTACAGCAGAGAATAATAATAAAGTAAATACCATGACAGCTTCTTGGGGAGGAATGGGTGTACTTTGGGAATATGATGTAGTGTATATTTTTATCCGTAACAGCAGATACACGAAGGAATTCATTGATGCATCCCCCAATTTCTCGCTTACCTTCTACGATACGGATAAATACCGTAAAACAATGGGTTATCTAGGAGGTGTATCAGGTAGAACAGAAGATAAGATAGCAAAGTCAGAACTTACTCTCATTGAGGAAGATGGTATTCCATATTTTGCAGAAGCAAATACAGTAATATTGTGTGAGAAGTTAAGTAGACAAAAGATATCACCAGAGGGGATACTGAATGATGAACTGCTTACTACGTACTATGCGGATCAGGATTACCATGAAATGTATATTGGAAAGATTTTGAAGATTATGCAAAAATAATAATTAGAATGAAGAAGGTCCCATGGCAGTTGTAATTAAAATGCCATGGGACTGACTATTTATATTCTTCTTTGCTTCTTAAGAAGTAATATATTAAGACAAATAAATAAACATGAGAAACCAAGTAAAATAAAGATATCTATCATAATTGTCTCAAAGCCGTTTCCCCTTAGAATTACTTCTACCAATGCATCTGATGTATAGTGTAGAGGCATGATATATTGAAGGTTTCCCCAAAACCCGGTTACTCTGAAAAGTCCGCATAAGAATAGTTGAGGAATGATTACGATAGGAATAAATTGCACCATTTGAAATTCACTATTTGCAATGGTAGACAGCAAGATACCTAATGTGAGTGCATTAATTGCAGTTACTAGGATAATAAGTAGTACATAAGCCATATTACCTTCAATATTTAATTTTAAGATACCAATGGAAAACAGTGAAATTAATGCAGACTGCAGGATAGCAAGAACACTAAATCCAATAACAAACCCTATGATAATCTCCCATCGTCTTATCTGTGTGGATAATAATTTTTCTAAGGTACCAGAAGTCCGTTCAGTCAGAAAATTGATGCCTGCAATCAGAAATACGAAGAAATATACAATGAAGCCAATTAGCTGACTCCCAAATTTGTCAAACAGGGTTGAATCCTGTTGTCCTGTTAAGTATTGAATCTCGTAGGAATACTCATCAAAGGTAATTGGATCCTGATGCATTGTTGCTAGTTTATGATTCAATTCCTTTAGGTTATTCTTTAGTTCATCAGCTTTCATTTTAGAGGTAGTGTTTTTAACCAGCATTTGTATTTTAGATGCTACATTAGCATCCGTACCATCAAGAAATATCTTTATTGTTTTGTTGTCATTAAATTGGACAACACCGTCAACCGTGCCATTACAGATTTCATCTTTTACACTGGACTCATTTAGAATTTTCGTACTGATTTCATAATCATCGATAGACTTAAGCTCATTGATGAATACATCATCTGCATTAATAACTCCAATGGTAAAATTCTTGTTTTCTGAGTTTAGAATAAAATATACTAAGCTAAGGATAAGAAGTGGAGCAAAGAGTATGAGCGCCAGAGTTCTTTTATCATGTAGGATTTGTTTTATTATTCTTATAATTAGTGCTTTAATTCTCATAAAAATCACCAGCTTCCTTTTTACTGAAATAAATAAATGCATCTTCGATATTTTCTGTATTAGCCAATAATTGAATTTCTTTTGGAGTGCCGGTTGCCAGTACTTCGCCATTTCTTATCATTGCAATGGAATCGCACTTTTCAACTTCATCCATAACATGCGTCGTAATAATTATGGTGACATTAAGGTTCTGCAGTCTGTGAAGTTCTTCCCATATAGTTCTTCGAAGTAACGGGTCGATACCTACAGTAGGTTCATCCAGAATTAATATATCCGGATTGGGTAAAAGTGTAATGGCTAAAGATAGACGTTGTTTCATTCCACCAGAGTAATTTTTGACAAGTTTCTTTAAGTCATTTTTTAGATTTAATAAATCAGTTACTTCTAAAATTCGTTCCTTTAATTTATTTTTTTTCAT
>CAZQTM010000037.1:5812-9034 GCA_964595855.1 uncultured Lachnospiraceae bacterium
GTAAGTGAAATATTATTAAGAGCAGTTATTTTACCGAAAACTTTGCTTATGTTTTGAATGTTGATATAGTTATTGTTATTTTGTATGGCATTATTACCAATTCTGTTCTTCATCAAATATCCTCCAATTGCAAATATTATTGTAATATAGTGGATTATAATTTATATTTAATGTAAAAAAAACAAACAATTTACTTAAATCTGTTGGATTTTTTGAGGAGAAAAATGTCTAGAATTGCAATGCAAACCAAAGATGAAACAAAGAGAAACATTGAACAGGCTTTTTTAGAATTATACAGAACAAAAAGATTGGAACAGATTTCAATTTCTGCCATATCAGAAAAAGCAGGAGTGAATCGAAGTACATTCTATTATTATTTTGTGGATATTTATGATTTACTGGAATATATTGAAAACAAATATATAGAGGAAGCGACAAAAATAATAACGGTTTTAATAGATGGTATTATCCAAAATAATCTTGAAAAGAATATAACAATAATACAGGAATTCTATAAGAGGAATCGTAATATTTTTCTTCTTTTTCTTGTTGAAAGACCAAATGCACATATTATTCAGGCTTCTAAAAAGATAGCGAGAACATATGCACTTCATTATATCGGGATAGGTGAAGATAAACTTGGTGTCAGAGAAAAATGTATTATGGAATATATTGCGAATGCACAGATTGGAATTATAAGTTGGTGGCTGGAAAATGACACGAATATGGAATTCCAGATACTAATTGATATCATTCAACAGGCCAATTTAAGAGGTCCTATGACACTGATGATGAATCTTAAATAAAATGACAATTATAATAATTCATTAACATAATATCTCTTGTATTGTACCGGAGAACATCCACTGTATTGAAGAAATACTCTATTAAATGTAGAAAGACTTCGAAAACCTGACTGGAAAGCAACTTCTGTAACGGATATATTGGAGTCAATCAGTAACACTTGTGCATGCTTAATACGTTGCCTGGTTAGGTATTCTACAAAACTATAGTTTGTAGTCTTCTTAAAACATCTTGAAAAGTAGCAGGAGCTAAAACCGATGTATTCAGAAACACGGTCAAGAGTTAAACCATGCTCACAATTTTCCTGAATAAAGTGACATGCTTGATTTATTTTTTCCAATGTTTTATTGGTATTGATCAGAGAATGTTCATCACTAAGATTTTCATTAATATAGATACAAAATTCCATAAACATCTCATACAAATTAATTAATGCTTCTACCCCACAGAAAGGACGCTCGCTTTGTCTTATTTCTATCATCTGTTTCATTCGAAAAATTGCAGACTGGGATAATGCCGGACTCTCTGAACCTTTCACAAGGTGAAATGTGCGGAAGAGATGTAAGTATGGGGCAAAATCAGGTAATTCATTAAAAATAGTGGGGGAAAACTGCATGGCAATTATCTTCTTATCTGGATTTTGTATGATCTCATGAAGTTCTCCTGGCCAGATATATAGGATATCGCCTGGAATCAATTGATATGTAATTTGATTGACGATTAATATAGCTGGTTTTGTAAAGTGCTCGGACTCCTGAAAAGAGACTATTTCAACATTCTTATGCCAGTGCTTCGGAAATTTATTTGCAAAATGAGCTGCATTGATTGTATTAATTGTTGTCTCATAAAGAATCTGTTCATAGTTATTACTAAAAATTGTCATAAAAACTCCATTTCTAACAACATATCTTATACCTACTCTATCTAAATTAAGCTAATTTATCAATATATTTAATTAAAAATTCATTATCTTTAGAAAGAAAGAAGCTAAAAGGACAAAATATGAGGAGTAATTGACAAGTGTTAAGTAGAATAAAGTTAAAATAGCAATTATAATCTTCAATTAGAAAAGCATTAATAAGAAAAAGAGGATATTTGCATGAATCATAAAAATATTACGGATATGACTACCGGAAGTTCGGTAAAACATATTTTAAAATTTGCCTTGCCATTATTAATTGGTAACCTATTTCAACAACTATATAACATGGTGGATTCAATTGTTGTTGGCAAATTTGTTAGTGCAAATGCTCTTGCTGCGGTTGGTGCTTGCGGGTCAATGAATTTTTTACTTTTTTCCTTAAGCTCAGGGTTAGCAATTGGTATTGGTGTTATTGTCTCTCAGTATTTTGGAGCAAAGGACGACGAACATGTCAGAATGACAATTGCCAATTCTGTTTATGTCCTGATATCAATGGCAATCGTGACAAGTATTGTGGGGTACATATTTTCTCCTGAAATATTACGGATTTTACAGACTCCAAAGACCGTTATAGCTGATTCCATAACATATATGAGGGTAACTTGTCTTGGTGTGGTAGCTATTGCAATATACAATGGGATTGCATCGATACTAAGGGCTCTGGGGGATTCTAAAACACCCCTGTATTTTCTAATCGTATCAACAATTGTTAATGTAATTTTGGATTTATTATTTGTCATTTATTTTGACTGGAGAGTTTTTGGTGTTGCATTTGCCACGGTTATTTCGCAAATAGTTGCAGCCATAACCTGTTTTATATATGCATACAAAAAAATACCTTATTTTCATCTGAACAAGCAACAATTAAAACCACAGAAGGATATTATTTTGAATTCATTCAGATTGGGAGTACCGGTTGCATTTCAAAATTCCTTGATTGCTATTTCATGTATGGCGTTGCAAGGGGTGGTTAATACCTTTGGAGAAAGCGTAATGGCAGCATATACAATAGTAGGTCGCATTGAGCAGATTGTTCAGCAACCATATAGTTCCTTGGGAATGGCAATTACCAACTATTCAGGCCAAAATATTGGTGCAGGAAAACCGGAGAGAGTGAAGAAAGGGTATCGTGATGCAATCATAATGGTTTTTATTTTCAGCTTATGCCTGATTCCGATTGCATATATCTTTGGAGAACAGATCATCGGGTTATTTGTAAATGATCCGGAAGTAATCAGTATAGGTGTTAAGGCACTAAGAATTAACAGTCTCTTCTACTTTGCACTTGGTATGATTTATGTTCCACGTGCTGTCTTAAATGGTTGTGGAGATGCAGGATTTGCTATGCTGAATGGAGCTATAGAAGTTGTCTGCAGAATTTCCTATTCACAAATATTTACAAGGATACCCAAACTCGGTTATTGGGGTATCTGGATTACCACCGGTGCAACATGGTTCACTACGTCAGTTGTGTGTGTGATCAGGTATATGAGGGG
>CAZQTM010000037.1:9134-13519 GCA_964595855.1 uncultured Lachnospiraceae bacterium
TTGACTCATAAATGCTATTTATGCATATATATAGAAGTAAGAAAACATAATGGGTAATTTATGCGAGGACAACGTGTAACAAATGCAGTTATTGATAGTATTACGAGAGACAGACAAAACAGTCTCGTGACGATTTCATATATGGAGCCAGGTCAGCAGAGACAAACGGTTAGGCTTGTGGTATCTGGTAATACAAGGATTAGAGATGAGATAGGACGTCCGATCGATGCGTCAAGATTGCAACAGGGTATGATGATTAATGCAGTGTTTTCAGAAATGATGACAAGAAGTATCCCTCCGCAGGCAAATGCTTATTCGATTCAGATTGTAAGTCGTCCGAAACAGACTAAGACAACGGTGGGTCGAATCATTAATATTGATCGGCAGAATAGAAATTTCACTACAATATCATCTAATAATCCTACTTCTATGGTTCAGTTCAATCTGACACCAAGTACTGAGATATTTGGTTTATGGGGAAGATCAATCAGTTTTGGGAATCTCCAGCCTGGTATGAGAGTCAGAGTGGAGCATGCTAATTTTATGACGGCAAGTATACCACCACAGACTACGGCATATAAAGTTTATGTAATTGGTTAAATAAAATAAAGCCTTGCCCAAACCGGATAAAACTGATTGAGGCAAGGCATATTTTTTAGCATTTAGTAGGAATTTTCTCATACGGTGCAAGTTCTAAACGGATAAAATATCCTTGATCATGATCACATGCAGGACACTTCTGTGGAGCTCCATTTGATTCAACTATATAGCCACAATTGAGGCACATCCATCCCGTCTTGACATCCGAGACAAACAATTTATTTTCTTTTACCAAATCTGCAAAGTATCCAAAACGGTCTCCATGGGTCTTTTCTATCTCTGCAATCATATGAAATGTGTTGGCAATACGGTCAAATCCTTCTTCTTTTGCCTTATCCCCAAATGCTTTATAAACATCATCATGTTCCTCATATTCATTATGTTTTGCTGCAGACAATAGTTCTTCGATATTGCAGGAAAGGTTAACAGGATAAGTGCCATCAATTGAAATGGTTTCTCCATTTAGTTCTTTTAATAATTTATAGAAAACTTCAGCATGTTCTTTTTCCTGATTGGCAGTAAAAGTAAATATTGCTTCTATAACATGTAAATTTTGCTTTTTTGCTTCTCCAGCAGCAAACGTATAACGTTTGTTAGCTTGGCTTTCGCCGGCGAATGCTCTCATAAGGTTTTCTTTTGTAACACTTTGGGACAATTCCATTTGCATGCACTCCTTTTTATTTTTCCTGCTTATTATTTCCTAAATTTAACATACTATTCTAGGCATTGCCTTGATTCCAAATGAAATGTGTGAAATAATTGAGCTATAAAAATTGCTTTTATGAGAGGAAACCATGAAAAACAAATCAAAACTAAATAAAATAAGAGAATCAAAGTCTGCAAGCAGTAATCATCTAAAAGAATCAAAGTCTGCAAGAAGTAATATTCAAAAAGAATGGTTTTATATGAATAATAAAGAGATTACAGTAAGAAATATAAAAGAGATATTAGATTCCATTGATAATATTTCAATTGAAATATGGGATGAGGCAGCAGTCATAGAAATACAAGTGGGTGAGTCTGGCACATTGGAAATGGAAGGAACGGAATCAAATCTGGGAGATCCATACAGTAATGATTTTTTAAAGAGGAACAATGTGGCTTCTTTGTATTATGTTACGATAGATGCGGATCATTATGTAGAAATGAAGAAAATTATGGAGAAAATCATTAACACAGTCGGCGGATTTTTCTGTGCGGATACGGATAATTTTATGCCTGTAGTAGGAGAATGCCGTGCAAATTAAGATAAAACCTGAGTATTATGATTCTTTTTTGTGTATTGCGGATTCCTGCTCATTTACCTGTTGCCAGGAGTGGAAGATTGCAGTAGATGATGAGACGTTAGAAAATTGGAAACAGAATAAAAATGAGAATGGCAGAAAATTATCTGATGATGTAATCATTAAAGATGGGGAACAAGTAATGAAACTGAATGATGAGAAAAGATGTCCTCATCTTAACAGTAACGGACTTTGCAAGCTGGTACTTAAATATGGTGAAGAAATACTTTCTACGACCTGTGATACCTTCCCAAGACAAATACATGAATTTGAAAATAGAACGGAATACTCATTAGTTTCCTGTTGCCCTGAAGTGATTGATATATGGAACAAGACTGAGAAAATAAAATTTTTAGAAGATAGAAAATTAGATCATTACGATATACTATATGCAATTCGCTCTCTTCTAATTGATATCATGCAAAATACAAAGTTCTCTGTAGAGAAAGATTTACTGATACTTTTCTTTTCATTATTGGATATTTACGGAAAAGAGAATTTGGATGAAATTACACTTGATAAATACAGTCAGGAAAAATTCATTCAAAACATATCAGATGCGATAGATGGGATGCAATTTTCAAGCTATCATACATTTGAAGAGAGAAATGAACTATTTCTGGATCTGGTTGATAATTATAGAAAACAGGAGATGTATACAGATTACCTTGAACCAATTGCATTGTTAGCGGAAGAAATTTCTGAGGATTATGAGGGGAAATTATCACAGAATAAGCTGGATGAGTTCAATACTTGGTTTGCTTCCCATGAAAGACTCATAAGGAATTTTCTTGTTGCAGAGATTTTCACTAATATTCTGATACCGGATTCTGATTTAAAAAGTATGGTAGTGATGGCACAGTGGATGGCAATGGAATATGTTGCGATAAAGCATGCAATTTATCTAAGATGGTATCTTAACGGGGAAGGTACGCTGTCTTATACTACGGTTCGAGATTATATTATAGTTGTATCAAGAATGACTGGCTATGACCAGGAAGACATTTATGAATATTTAGAGGATAGTTTTGAGAATCTCATTTGGGATTGGGGTTACTTTGCCCTGATCATAGGAAGATAAGATAAAGGAGAAGCCATGAATATACTCTAAAATAGTGGGTTTTATTCTATATTAAATTAGATTAAAAAGTTTTTTAGGAAATTAGCTATAATTTCAGAAAATAATGCTGGTTGATCAATACATAGATTATGTCCGGCTCCCTCTAATGCAAGATATGTAGCTGCCGGATACTGCTTGATCCATCTGAATTGTTCTTCAAATCCGACCATGGAGTCCTGCTTACCGGTTATGATCAATACAGGATTATTAAATATCGTCTGATCATTATCTTTGACCAGATTTTTACTCAGTGAACCACAGAGTACATGATTTAAAAAATTATTATTCTGGTTATGTAATATTGCTGGGTAAACATCACGTTCATATTGTTGCCATGCACTTTTTGTCAAATTTACATTCATAAGGCAAAAGCATTCTCTCTCAGATTTTGATAGTTTGTTAAGAAACTCTTTATCCTCTCTAAAAATCTTTTTATCTGGCAAAATAGCATGATCACAACCAGTCCCAGGGCACAATAATATCATTCCCATAACCTGAGTTTTCAGTTCAAGTGCGATGGCACGGCATATCGTTCCCCCATAAGAATTACCCATCAATAGAAACGGCCTTGATTCAAGTTTATCTTTTATAAATGATAACAATACCTCTAAAATATCATCTGTATTTTTTACGTTGCCTTCAACTGACTGTCCCATTCCAGGCAGGTCTATATATATTCTCTCAAATTTCTCGGGGAATTTTTCTAAGACAGGTTCCATACATCCCTCTAAATAGTGATGGTCTATTCTCCATCCATGAATGAATAAAATGGGTATATTACCGGAATAAATGTTGTAATAAAGCTCTGTATTTTGATATCTGTAAGTTGACATATTTTTCCCCTTTTTATACTTGTTCTTTATCTATTTGTAGGTATTAACTATTGGCTCTTACATTAGGTGGAATGATAACCTGTTCCTCTGTATTTAATTCGATTAAAACACCCAATTTGCTTAGCATTTCGTTGGAATCCAATGTTTTTAACATACTGCCTAGATCACAGTCTAAAATCAGGAAGCCATTACGCCCAACACTGTTATACCAATTCGTACAATGTTCTGAAGATAAAAATGCAGGAAAAAAACTAACGTCAGAGTTGTTACCGGATAAAAGATATAGTTGCGGTTTTCCATTTTTATCATTTCCTGCAGGTGTTGAATAGAACATTTTGGTATTTTTCAAAGTATCAACAAAGGTCTGCATATCAATTTCCCCACATTCCAATTTGCTCTTTTGTTCTATCCATGAAACCTCATCATTCTTTTTTTTCAGTTTCGTAAAAATTCCCATTTTAATTTCTCCCCTCACTAATTATTGACATAGCATAACTAAAACTATTTTACTATAAATAAAATGAATTTCCAATATATAGAAAAATTATC
>CAZQTM010000038.1:0-3196 GCA_964595855.1 uncultured Lachnospiraceae bacterium
TATTATCTGACAGATGTTTTGAACCTGAGTACGAGTTCATTATGGTGGATTACAGGTATTATTCTTGCAGCTAGAGTGTTTGATGCTTTAAATGACCCAATCATGGGAGTGATTGTTGATAATACACATACGAAATGGGGAAAATTTAAACCCTGGATATTGTTTGGTACGTTCAGTGCAGGCTGCGTAACCATTCTTTTGTTTACTGATTTTGGTTTAAAGGGTGCAGGATTTGTAGGACTCTTTGGCTTATTATATTTATTATGGGGAATGACCTATACTACCAATGATATCTCGTATTGGTCTATGATGCCTTCTCTAAGTATTGAGCAAAAGGAGAGAGAGAAGATTGGATCTGTTGCCAGAATCTGTGCAAATATTGGGTTATTTGTGGTTGTTGCCACAATTGTACCAATCACAACAGCACTGGGGAAAACACTTGGAAGTTTACAAAAAGGATATTTTGCATTTGCCATTATTATTGTAGTAATTATGTGGATTGGACAGAGTATTACTTTATTTGGGGTAAAGGAACCTACAAGTATTCATGGTAATCAGGAACATACCGCCTTAAGAGAGATGATAAGGATCATATTTAAAAATGATCAGTTGCTCTATACCGCTATTTCCATGGCATTATTTATGATAGGTTACACTACAACGACAGGTTTTGGCTTGTATTATTTCAAATATGCATATGGGGATGAAGGGATGTATTCTATTTTTGCCATTATTCTTGGGGTATCCCAGATTACTGCACTTGCAATATTCCCGGTGGTAAGTAAACATTTTAAACGAAGGAAAATATATAAATTTGCCACGATTTTAGTCGTTATTGGATACATAATATTTTTCTTTTCACCAACGAATACCATGCTCTTTATTGGGACGGCAGGAATACTTATATTTATTGGAGAAGCATTTATTCAATTACTTATGTTAATGTTTTTAGCAGATACAGTAGAGTATGGAAACTGGAAATTGGGTAAAAGAAATGACAGTGTTACCTTTTCCTTACAGCCATTTGTAAATAAAATGGGTGGAGCGATATCAAGTGCAATCATTGGTGCAACGGTAATCATATCTGGCATTAAGGATGCAACAGTTGCTGCGGATGTAACAACAGGTGGACTTTTTGTCATGAAGATTGCCATGCTTATTTTACCACTGGTATTTATATTAATTGGATATCTTGTATATCATAGAAAATATGTTTTAGATGAAAAGATGTATGAAAAAATTATTGAAGAGCTGGGAAGGAGAAACAGTGATGGAAAAACTGACAATGCACAGTAAAATTAGAGATGTATATGCAACGCCAATCGGTCATGACATCATTAATAAATTATTGATGCAAATGGGAAAAGAAGAAACACTTGTTACCAATCCCATTACAGGTAATCTATCACTAAAAATACTTGCAGGACTGACCAAGAAAACGCTTGGAGAGGAATTTTTTTGTACCTTTCTAACACTTCTAAATAGCGAGCAGGATGAACCCGGATCTGTTAATGTTCCTCTTGTGCATACATGGTGGAAGGAAGCCGTATTCTATCAGATTTATCCCAGAACATTTATGGATTCAAACAAAGATGGAATTGGGGATATCCGGGGAATGATAGATAAATTGGATTATTTGAAATCACTTGGGATTGATGCATTATGGCTGTCACCAATTTATGACTCTCCTAATGACGATAATGGCTATGATATTCGCGATTATCGTGAGATTCAGAAAGAATTTGGTTCTATGGAGGATTTTGACGAGCTGCTTAAAGAGGTTCATAAGCGGGATATGCATTTAATTATGGATTTGGTTGTGAATCATACTTCTGATGAACATGTGTGGTTTAAGGAAGCATTACAGGATAAGAATTCTACATACAGAGATTATTATTTTTTCCGTGATGGCGGAGAAAAAGCGCCGAATAACTGGACATCATTTTTTTCGGGACCTGCCTGGAACTATTATAAAGAACAAGATACGTGGGCATTACACCTATTTTCAAAAAAACAGATGGATCTCAATCATGACAATAAAAGGGTTAGAGAAGATATCACTGATATGGTAAACTGGTGGCTTAATAAGGGTGTAGATGGATTTAGAATGGATGTTATTAATTATATTTCAAAGGTACCGGGACTTCCTAATGGTGATGAGATGGTAGGTAAATTGATGGAATTCACCGGAGTAGAGAATTACTTTTATGGGCCCAATCTTCACAAATATCTCCATGAATTACATGAAAATGCTTTCGCACCGCATCATGCATTTTCTGTTGGAGAGACACCTGGACTTGGCATGAAGATGTGCCAGTTAGTAACAGGAGCTGACAGGCGAGAACTGGATATGGTATTTTCCTTTGATCATTTGGAGACACCGGGTCATGTACGGTTTGATGATTACCAGTATGATTTAAATTACCTGAAAAAATATTTTACAGACTGGCAACTACATTATGGTAATCAGTGCTGGATGTCGTTATTTTTCAATAACCACGATAATCCAAAGATGATATCAAAGATCAATCCAAAGAAAGAGTATGCCAAAGCACTGGCAAAGTTATTAGCCGTGATTCAATTTACATTAAAAGGAACCCCATTTGTATTTCAGGGAGATGAAATGGGACTAACTAATCATCCGTTTACTTCTATTGACCAGATTACTGATGTTGAAAGTAAAGGAGTATACCAGGAATATCTTAAGACAATGAATGAAGAAGATGCATTTAAGAAGGTACTCTCTGGAACCAGGGAACATGCAAGATTGATGGTGCCATGGGATGATCTTGAGAGTCACAGGGAAATTTGGGATTTTTATCAGATGATGATTAAACTTCGAAAAGAGCATGAGACTTTCGTTTATGGAGAATTTAAATTACTTTCTGAAAAGAAAAATCATTGGACTTATCAGAGAGTAGATGATAACGGTAGTTATATCATTGAATGTAATCTATGTGAACATGTTATTCGTAGGGAAATTCCAACCCAAAATATAAGGTGTATTGTGAATACATATGGTATAAAGACGCAGCAAATGCAAGAACTTCGACCATATGAAGCAGCAATATACGAAGTAATATCCGTAAAAAATTCTTGATAAGGAAAGTATTATGAATATAATCGTTATCCGTCATGGAAAAGTAGATATGAAGTGGAGAAGGATGAGTACTTCGATACAATTTGATGAAGACTG
>CAZQTM010000038.1:3296-13371 GCA_964595855.1 uncultured Lachnospiraceae bacterium
AAAAGAAAGTGAAAAGTAAAAAAATTATCATTTTATTAAGTATTAGCGTTTGTCTAACTGCATGCGGGAAAATGAATGCTTCTGAGGCAGCAGTACAAAAACAGACCATTCAGGATACAGTTCAAAGTACGCAGGAGTCATCACAAGTTGAAGTACAAGCATTAGAAGAACAAACTGAGGAAGAACATTCAGAAGAAAAAAAAGAGGAACCAGGATACACAAAGATTGAGAATCCTGGATTTGAGTATTTTATTGAGCAAGGTAAGGAAATTGCTAATTCTACACATAAAGTATCTCTGAATCAGGAATCAAAAGAAAAAAATGATATTATAGATGAAGAAAAGTGGTTTACGGATAATTCTTTGGCAAAACCAGAATTTCCATATAGTGATGAGAATTATCAATATGAGACTTCAGGGGATAATGCCTATGATACGTATTTGTTAACACTATCGGATATAGAAACAGGTAAGACTATTGTGACTTTGGATTTTAGTAACTACAGATATGGTACAAAATATGTAAAAGAGGATTATGATTTTATAAGTCAGCGAATAATTTATGCAAAAGCAAAGGATGGAGTGCTTTACGTGGCAACAGGTCATAACACATATTCTGCATCATGTGCACAAACTGCCTATATCACAGCAATTGATTTGTCGGATTATCACGTAATATGGAAGACAGAACCCTTAACCTGCAACTCCTATTCATTTGATTTCGTAGATGATTTTATTATCTGTGGATATGGTTTTACAGATGAGGATGATTCTCTCAAAGTGGTTGATCGAAACACAGGAAAAGTGCAATCTGATATTCCTGTAATATCTATGCCAGAGTACATTATTTATCAGAATGGAAAGCTTTATGTCCGTACTTATGATACGAATTATGTATATTCAGTGGCTATTTCTGAATAATGATTTATGGAGATATACGAATATGAATAATGAATGGTCTGACTTAAATAAAGAGATGCAGTTGCAAATCAGGAAAGAATCCACATTTTATGATGGAATAACTACACTGTTGAGACTTCGTCAACAACTAACAGATGAGTTAATTAATTTTAAAAAAGAATTGAGTATAGAAGAACTTAATGCCATTCCTTTTCTTGGTGCAAAGGGTTATCATAGTAAAACAATAACTTATTCTATCTGGCACATTTTTCGTATCGAGGATATTGTTGCACATTCATTAATTATGGGTGATGAGCAAGTGTTCTTTAAGAAAGATTATAAAAAACGTATCAAATCACCAATTATTACAACGGGAAATGAATTAATTAGGGAACAGATTGCAGAATTTTCGAAACAATTAGATATTGATCAGCTGTATGAATATATTACAGATGTAAAAAGCAGTACTGATAAATTATTAAAAAAGTTGAAGTATGTAGATACAAAACAAAAAATGACGGAAAAGGATAAAGAGTACTTAAAAACATTAGAAGTGGTTAGTCAAGATGAAAATGCGAATTGGTTAATTGATTACTGGTGTGGAAAAGATATTAAGGGATTGATTCAAATGCCATTTTCCAGGCATTGGATTATGCATATTGAAGCTTGCCTTAGAATAATGAATAAAATAAATCCCAACTATTAATCCTAGTTAATAAGAAGCAGATTAAGGAGATAATCATGATAAAAGATGATGCATATCAAATTGTTATAGAGTTCATAGAAACGGCAAAATTGAAGGAAAATGATCTTATGGTGATTGGATGTTCAACAAGTGAGGTTACGGGAAATAGGATTGGTTCAGCATCAAAACCGGAAATAGCTGAGGAACTTTTTCTTGGAATATGGGAAGCGGCAAAGAGCAAAGGGATATCAATTGCAGCACAATGCTGTGAACATCTAAATAGAGCATTAATTCTGGAAAAAGATGCGGCTGAAAAAAGAGGATATGAACAGGTAAATGTAGTGCCACAGCCGAAGGCAGGTGGTTCTTTTGCGACTATGGCATTTAAATACTTAGAACATCCGGTAGCAGTGGAACACATTAAAGCAGATGCCGGAATTGACATAGGAGATACTTTAATTGGTATGCATTTAAAAGAAGTGGCTGTTCCAGTCAGGTTAAGTGTAGATAAGTTAGGTGAAGCACATCTTGTATGTGCCAGAACCAGACTCAAATATATTGGTGGGGAAAGAGCGCATTATGATGCCTTACTAGGATAAAATTATGAATTATTTTTATTGCGAAATTCTACTATACGCTCATTTAAATTATCAGCTTCTTTTTGCGAACTGATCCACATGATCCAATGTATAAATAAATATATGATAACAACTGTTATTGAAATCAATATAAGTCTGGAAAAACTTGTGTTTGGATTACATATTTTCTGAACAGTCAGAATAATGCATTCAATGATCAGTAAGAGTAGTACTTTTCTTATTATGGCCTGTTTTACAGTTAATTGGCGGTCTGTATATAGCAATGCAATCGGAATCATGCAAATTGCTGCCATTACAAAAGGTACTAAAAATGCTAAATAACTAATTTGTTTGTCGTAATCCAGAATACTTCCGGCAAATCCGACTGAAAAACTTATCCCCGCCTGTATCAGTAAAAATTGCAGCCCCAGTCTTTTATAGCAATTGCTTTTTTTCATTTACATTTCCTCCAAAATAAACTGTTTAATTCTTGGTGCATATTGTCTGGAGATAATAATGTCTTCTTCATTTTCTAACTTTGCACTGAATTTTCCGTTAACCACAGGTTTTAGAAAAAGCAGTTTATTCATATTTAATAAAATTGATTTGGAAACTCTTACAAACCTCTTTTTTTCAAGAATAATTTCCATCTCATATAATCTGGACTTCAATTCATATACTTCTTCTTTGGTATAGGCAAATACCAAAGCTCCTACAGCTTCTATGTAATAAATATTCTGAATAGGTATCGAAAACATCTCATGACCATTCTGATATCCAACCAATGATTCTCCTTTTGACTGCACATAGTTGTAAATATCCTGAAAATCTTTTGTCATATCAATACATTCCAAAATGACTTGTTCGTCTTCTTTCCTGTGTACATTACGAATACTTACTTTCATAGAAATGGTAACGTCCTTTCATGATTCATTTATGGTATTAACTTTTATTTTACCTAATTTGAATAAAAGTATCAATGAAAGAATTATTAAACCTGACATTCCAATGAGCCCCGATGGATTCGGTCCAAGTAACGTATTTTCCATATCTTTTGATAAAAATACCGGAATCTCTCCAATTAAATTAATTACACCATGAAAAATTGCTGCGTACATACAGTTTCCAGTTACTATCGTTACATAGGATTCGATTATGCCAATGACAATACAAAGGAATATCATTATTAAAATATTACTCCATGGAGCAAAAGCGTTGTCCAAACTATAGTTAAATCCAAAATAAATTAATGGTGCGTGTAAAACACCCCATAATAATCCATTCCATATAACTGCCTTCTTAATACCATACATCTGAATTTGTATTGGCAGCAGGTATCCTCTCCAGCCAATTTCTTCTCCTAATTCTAGTAATTGTAAAGGAATAAATAGTGCCCCTAATAAAATACAGACAACTGCGAATCTAATGGGAGAAGTAATGGTTAATGCCGAGCTTGTTTTTTCAGAAAACAAACCTATCATGCTGCCATAAGCAAACTGACCACTATATTGATCGGGGAAAACCATGAAATATAGTACAGTGCCAATAACTATGGCGACACCTGAACCAACGGCTGCTAATAACCAAATTGGTTTATGTTTCCATACTTTTAAACTGATATGTAATGACTCCTTTCCTTTTGTAATCCATCTGGTGATTAGCGCTGCAGATACTGGCACTAACGTAAATATTTTTTGTAAAAAATTATATACAGGATTTCCTGTCGGTGTCTGCGTAAATAAAGCAATAAAACCTAGACCAAAACATATTCCAAATACAATAAACAGATAAATTAAACTTTTTGTTTTTAGCTCGTTCATATTAAAAATTCCTTTCTTTTATTATTATGCTAATTATATGAAAGAAATTTTCTTAATTCCATTGGTTTCCAATAAAGTGCATTTTTTTGTCATAAAATGCATCAGAAAATGTTATTAAAGATTGAAATTATTTTTAAATATACTTAAAATAGAATAAATAACAAAACTAATGATGAGGGTAATGAAATGAACAAAAGATTTTATGGCTTAAAATGTGTGATTGCAATTTTTTTGGTTTTGAGTATGTGTTTATCTATAACGATTCCAGCACAGGCAGTAAATGCCAACAATGCTATTGCTGTTGGGATTGACGTATCAAAGCATAATCAAGGGATTAACTGGGGACAGGTAGCACAATCAGGGGTATCCTTTGCTTTTATTAAAGCGGGTAGTACAAATAAAGGAATCGATCCTTATTTTGATGCTAATATGAAAGGGGCACAAAATGCAGGAATAAAAACAGGAGTATATTTATATTCCTATGCAACGAATGTTGAGCAGGCTCAGAATGAAGCTAATTTATTGGTATCATGGCTTTCTAATTATACAGTGAACTTTCCCGTTGTTTATGATGTTGAAAATTCCTGTATGTACGGATTATCAAGTGGAGATATACAGGCGATGATGAGCATCTTTTGTAATACAGTATCCGCTGCCGGATATTATCCGATGGTATACTCATATAAGAATTTATATGAAGGTAAAATTGGTAATGTTGGGTACGATAAATGGGTTGCTCAATATGGTGATTCCTGTACATATGGTGGAAGCAACATCGCTTTCTGGCAGAGTAGCTCAAGTGCATCCATAGCCGGAATACCAACAGGTGTTGATTTTGATTACCAATATAAAGATTATTCAGCTGTGATTATTCCAGATGGATTTACACAGAGAAATGGACAGACAATGTTTTTTGCAGGGTATAAGATGCAAAGAGGCTGGGTTAGTTTTAATGATACGAAATACTACTTAGATGCAAATGGTTTTCTACAAAAGGGTACATGGTATGCAGATGAATCTGGCACCTATTATCTGACTCCAGATGATGGAAGTATAGCAAGAGGTCAGTTTGCTGTAGATGGACAAAATTATTATTTTGATGCAAATGGTGTACGTATGACTGGGTTTATTGGACTTGAGACCGGAACATATTTTTATGCACCAGATACCGGAATTATGGTAAAGAATTGGTATAATGATGGAGTGAATACATATTATTTTGATAATAAAACAGGATGCATGTATGTTGGTCCTAACACAATACAAAAGAAAAATTATTATTTTAACGAAAAGGGTATTTTACAGTCAGGACCTATCGTAAGAGAAGATGGACAAAAGTATTATTATAATCCTTCTGATGGCGGAGCTATGATGTTTGGATGGATTAATGATGGAACAAATATCTATTATGCTACAAAAGATGGACATATGGTAACGGGTATCAATCAGATTGATAAAAAGAGCTATTATTTTAATGAGAACTGTATTCTTCAAGTAAACCAGACTCTTGTTTTAGATGGTATTACTTATTTGGCAGATGCAGAAGGAGCATTGACAACAGTACAATAATCGTCATGATATATCAAAATAAGTCGTATATTGTCACTTCTTCGCTTTTATTTGAATACTATATATAAAGTAGGAAGATAAAAGGGAGGACGATAACAAGATGCGGAAAGGTATTGATGTTTCTTACCATCAGGGAGTGATTGACTGGGCTATGGTAAAATCGTCTGGAGTTAAGGTCGCAGTGATAAGAGCCGGTTACCGTGGTACGATTGATACAAAGGCAAAATATAATATTGAAAAGGCACTCGAAAATGGAATCGAAGTTGGTTTATACTGGTTCATCTATGTAGACAGAATCACAATCGAACAAAATGCTCAGGCGTTTCTTCATTTTGCCAATGCATATAAAGATAAAATAAAACACAAACTATGGGCAGACTGGGAATACGATACTGAGAAAAAGTCTCCAGGGTATACACCGGCTAAGCGCTCGAATGATGTGAGAAAATTTTTAGAAATTTTAAAGGGAAATGGTTATGATGTGGGAATCTATAGTAATATGGATTACATTAAGTCAGGAAAGTTTACGCCGCAATTGATAGCAGATTATCCTTTATGGTATGCTCGTTATACCAACAATACAGATCCAGGATTGTATGCAAAAAAAGGAAAAGTATTATATTTATGGCAGTATTCATCAAAAGGGACAGTCCCTGGAATTAATGGAACCGTTGATTTGAATCGAGTATATGAGACGATACAGATTGCGAAAACGTATCAGGTTCCGTCCATAAATACTAAGTCGATTGTGACCGCACTTAATTCCATTCAAGTTACTAGCACTTTTGAATACAGGAAAAAGATTGCAGCTAAAAATTCAATTGGTAATTATAAAGGAACAGATGCTCAGAATACAGAGATGTTAAGAAGATTAATGGGTGGAACATTATTAGAATTATAGTTGTCAGTTTAAATAAAAAAGCATCGGAGATTATTAAAATTTCCGATGCTTTTAAGCAGATAGCGGGGATCGAACCCGTGTCCTCAGCTTGGGAAGCTGATGTTCTGCCGCTGAACTATATCTGCAAAAATTATATTTGTATTATAATTCTTCTTCGTAAAAAACGCAATGTATGATTTTTGCAGATTGGGTAATGAATAATATTAATAACCTAACGATATTATTACTAGGATTGGAGTTAATTTTATGAAAACAAATAGATTATTAATAATGATATCATTACTAATTTACTGTCAGATTCTTATTCTGGGATGTGGTAATAACGAAACTTCACCTTCTACCGAGGAAACTACAAGTGAGGATGCATTTACAGTTGAAGAGGGCGAGAATGGAAGTATGCATGAAGAATTCTACAGACTTTTACAAAATGAGCAAGATCATGAAGTAATTTACTCTTTTTTTGAACAGAATATTAGTGCAACACAACAAGATGATGCAGATAAATTTGTATTAGGTTTGATAGGACTCGAAGATAATATTCGGAATGTCGATTTTAAAAGAGTACAGCCATATACAGATTACATGTCAACTGAAATGACTAGTTTTGTGAACTTTATGGCAAAAGAACAGGATTCCCCATCCATAGAAAACGGACAAATTCAGGCAACTTTAGCTGACTTATTATTAAATATTAGAGATTTAGAAATTCAGATTATCACATATCCAGACGGTATTACACTTAGCCATGCATACGATTTATATTGTGAAATGATGACGGCTGCTATAACAGGTGGCTATGATGAGAAATTAGGTAAGGAGAATTATTATATGAATTCTGATAAGGAGCATATTGATGGACATGCAATTGATACCTATAATGCTTTTATCACAGAAAATACCGATACAAAAACAGCGGCAATCCTAAAAAAATATATTGATACACTTGATAATAGTAAGAAGACGATAGATGAAGGTGTTAAAGACTTTTATGCAAATCTTTTTGGCACAATCAGGGAAGAGTTTGGAATTGAACAGTAATTGACAAATTATCATGCAACCTTTAAATTATAAGATAATACAGTAAAAAATATGTTTACACTAAGGGAGAAAGAATCTGTGAAACTAATTCTGACAGATACTAATTTTATTGATAACAAAGACTCTATCAGAAACTATTTTAATCAAATTGATGAAGCAAGAAAAGAGAGAATCATATCTAATAAATTAATTGAAGGTAAAAAGAGATTGACTGCAGCGGGATTGCTACTTGATTATATGTGCAAAGATGAAGAGGTCAGTCAACCTGTTTTCGGTAAAGAAAAGCATGGAAAGTTATTTTTAACAAATAGAGAAGATATTAAATTTAATCTTTCTCACTCTGGGAAATATGCAGTATGTGCATATGGCAGATATGAAGTAGGCGTAGATATACAGGAAAAGCGTGTGACAAGTGAATCCATGGTAGCACGTTTTTTGAATCAAATTGAAATGGAAGAATTACCTGAGGATTTAACGCAAAGAATATCAAGGGTAAATCGACTTTGGTGCATTAAAGAGAGTTTTATTAAATTAATAGGTCTTGGTCTTCTGTATAATATGCGTGATTGTATAGTAGAATTAGAAAAAGGTCGTATTATTGATACTACGGGTCATTATGATATAGCATATTTTAAGGACTTTGTTATTGAACCGGATTATCATCTTTCCATCTGTAGTATGCATGCTGATTTACCCGACAATTATAATATAATAGATTTTACAAAATAATGGAAAGCCA
Organism: uncultured Lachnospiraceae bacterium; assembly: GCA_964595855.1. Taxonomy (GTDB): domain Bacteria; phylum Bacillota; class Clostridia; order Lachnospirales; family Lachnospiraceae; genus RGIG8767. The sequence continues at coordinate 11,526 of CAZQTM010000038.1, forward strand.
GGTACTGGCTTTCCATCTCTTATTTATTAATAGTTCTGTGGATAAATCGTCATTGTGATTCCATCTGCTATCGCATATGCAGTTTCATAGAAAGAATTATCAAATAGTAAATTGTCTTTATCGGAATTAATGAATCCTGCTTCAACTAGCAAGGAAGGCATATCGGTACTGTTTAAAACAATTAAATTTTGTCGTTCTGAAACACCGTTATTTTTGTAGCCAATTCGCACTAATTGATCATTGATGTTTTCTGCCATTTGTGCAGGCAAACCATATTTGGAATAAACAAGTGTTTCAATTCCATTGTATAAATTGGGAACAGCACCTGAATTACGGTGAATAGAAACAAATAAATCAGATCCATTCTCATTTGCTTCCGTAGCTCTTTGAAATGGACTTTTATAAATATCATCTGTTCTGGTATAGAGAACTTTGAAACCATAATCCTCAAGAATATTTCCAACTGCCAAAGTGAGTGCCAAAGCATCATCTTTTTCCAAGCGGTAATTATATGATGCACCATTATCGAATCCGCCATGTCCTGCATCCATAGTAATGGTATAAGCCATAAGTATATAATCCTTTTTTGTTATATATTATGCTTAATTTTCAGATACGATATCTTTTGTTTCAGGTAATCTTAATAAAACCTTTGTAATTCTATTCTGATGTACGGCCTCGACTTTAATCTTAATTCCATTCTCTGTTACAACTTCATCATTTAGCACCGGCATACGATCCAATATCTGTAATACAAGTCCGGCTATAGAGTCATAGTCTTCACTGGATAAATCAGTACCAAGCTCATCATTGATATCATCTAACTTTCTGTTACCGTCTATTAAATAGGATTCTTTACCAACTTTTTTGATGAAATCATCCTCATCCTCATCATATTCATCGCGGATTTCACCAACAATTTCCTCTAATAGATCTTCTAACGTTATCATACCAACACATGCACCATATTCACTAAGTACAAAAGCTACATTATTGGTGGTCTCTCTTAATTCTAATAGTAAATCAGCAGTCTTTTTATACTCATATGTATAATAGGAATCACGAATAATATCCGACACACGAAATGTTGATTTATCATTAACAAGGATAAAGTCCTTCATGTTGACTAAACCTATGATATTTTCATGTTCTTCTTTATATACCGGAATACGTGTGTACATACTCTCACGGAATAGAGCCATTAGTTTATCATAACCTGCATTTTCTTCAATACAGATCATATCAATTCGTGGAATCATAATATCTCTTGCGATGGAATCTGAAAAATCAAACACATTATAGATCATTTCTTTTTCTTCTGATTCTATAACACCATCTTCATGACTAACATCGACATAAGTTCTAAGTTCTGTTTCTGTCATGGCATTTTTTTGTTTAGGATCTATTTTTAATGTAATTAATATTAATTTAGAAATTTTATCAATAATGAAAATGACTGGGGTAAGAATATTCATTAACACATAAATGATTGGACTATAAAGCAGTGCTAAGTCCTCTGATTTAAACATAGCCATATTCTTGGGAACAATTTCACCAAATAAAAGTATAACCAGTGTAAGAATTCCAGTTGCGATTCCTACAGCGTAGTTACCATATAATTTTATTGCGAGAGTGGTAGTAAGAGAAGATGCTACGATATTTACAATATTATTGCCAATTAAAATCGTACTTAGCATTTTGCCGTGATGGTCAATAATGTTCAACAAAGTGCTTGCACGTTTGTTTCCCTCATCAGCAAGACTACGTATTTTAATTGTATTTACAGTAGTTAGAGATGTTTCAGCAGAAGAAAAGAATGCTGATAAGCATAAAAGAATAAAAATGA